>DSCZ01000184.1 GCA_011048855.1 Desulfobacteraceae bacterium
ACCATGATTTTAAGTAGGGAAATTCCTTATCCTCGGCAAGGACGAAGGTAGGAACCAAGGCAAACCACCTCAATACCAGGTCGCCGCCGTAGTGCCCGAACTTGTCGTTTCTTGAAATTATCAATATCAACAAGCACGAGGGACAGAGCCTCGTTTCTTCTCTTGCTTTCCTTGACAACCTGCTGAAAAACAACGGAAAACGCAGCCCTGTTGAAGGTTCCCGTCAGGGTGTCTGTGCCGGCTGCCCTCTCGAGGTTCTGGTGGTATCTTTTTAAAACAAAGGCAACAATGCCAACGACCGCCACGGTAATGAGAAATCCAACCACACGGACAACTCCGGGTTTCACCTGCCCGCCGTACGTCGACAAAGCGAACTCGTATGATGGAAGATCCCTCGGACTCACCTTGGTATCATTATGGTTGTATTCTTTATTTGTCATCATTATCTGGCAATTCGTCTCGCAAGCAATCCTTCAATTCCTTTCTATCGTTTCGAATGTAATAATCGTACCCACGAAAATTGCCATCACACGATCCTGGACATTTCGAAGTTCTTTTTCTGATAGCGGCATAGCGCACCTTAGTTAGTTTCCATCCGGCATTTCCGGATGGACACGAACTATTGTCTACGAGGCGCCCTTTGACCGCTGCAACCGCGAAGCCGACTACGAAACTGCTTGGGGGGAGTTCATAAAAAGATTATGAGGGCAGCACAAAAATATACCTTGAAAAAAGGTCAAAATGATACTATATGAGATATCAGGATAAAGAAAAAAATGAGAAAAGCCGATAAGCTTCTTCAGAAATGGACGAATAACGTGCCCAAAGAGGCGCGCGTGCAGGATGTTGAAACATTCATAAACCATTTCTTCCCGGGCATGTGGCACCAGGAAAGGACATCCCATATCGTCATAACCTGTGAGGCTTTGAAGCCATTCCGAGAATACAAACCAAACGGCGAACTAACGGTAGCGGTAAAAGGTGGAAAAAGGGTCAAGGGTTTTTACATCAAGGACCTGGTAAAAGCCGTTCGCTTGCTTGAGGAGTTGGGAGAACTATGATGAAAAAAGATCTTGAGTATTATTTATCATTGCCATACCGGATGGAGATTGTTCCCATCCCGGAAGAAGAAGGGGGTGGCTTCTTAGCAAGGCTCCCGCAGTTTGGAGAATTGGGAATTATCGGTGATGGTGATACCGTTGAAGAGGCGCTGTCTGACCTTTCAGAAAGCAAGAAGGTTCGATTTCAGAGCTACCTGAACGAAGGCATTGACATCCCGGAGCCTGATGAGGGAGCCGTTGACTACAGCGGGCGCTTTCTCATGAGACTGCCGAAATACCTCCACCGTCAGTTGGCCGAATCCGCCAAGTTAAACGGGGTGAGTCTCAATCAATATGCCTGCACCTTGTTGGCTATGCATTACCAGGAGGACAGGTTCTCTGGTATTTTGACCGGGGTATATGATGAATTGAAATCCCTTAATAAAATGATAGGGAACCTTCAATACCGTATGGAACCGTCCAAGGCCGTGTTTCGGACGTACAAGTGGGAATATTCTGCAGATGAATATAAACCCGCGGCTTAGAGGGGGCATCAGTGACTAAAAAAACTACAAAGCCCAAGCTTTCGCCAGCTGAATATCGAGATATTCTCAAACGGGTAAATCTGCAATCCATAGAGATGGAAGCCTGCACGATGAAAATTCGGAGAGAGAAACTTGGCAGTAACATGAAAGCTGATCTTCAGCATAAGACATCCTATACAATCGAAAAGGGCAGCGTCGCGGAAGTGACCTGCGATTATGAAATCGTTGCCACAAAAACCACCAAGAAGGAGTTTGCCATCAAGATCCAGGCAACATATCGCGTGGTGCTGGAATCCGAGGAAGATCTTTCAGACGATTTTATGGATATATATACAGACCTCAATCTTCAAATGAATACCTGGCCTTACTTCAGGGAATTTGTTCAGAGCATGGTTCAGAAAGCAGGCTTGCCACCATTGACTCTCCCCTTTCTAAGGAATTGATTTAAGAAGCATTGCCCATGCGGATCCGGAGAAAAAATCATGCACTTGGAGCAGATAAGATCCGAAGAGGATTATGAAAAAGCCTTGGCCCGCATTGAAACACTGATGGACGCGGAGGCAGACACGCCCGAGGGCGCTGAACTGGAACGCTTGACGTTTCTGGTTAAATCCTACGAAGATGTCCATTACCCGATAGATCCGCCGGACCCGTTGAAAGTAAGGTGGACCCCTTAAACGGGACCACAGGTTAAGGTATAATCTGAGGTCAAGGAAAGGGGTGTCTGACGTCAAAGACCCATACTCCGCCCACCATATTTTTTCGAATTTTTTAAAAACTGTCCTTATCGAATGCTGGAATTTCAACAGGGTCTGAATTTGCTGGTATTCCAGTACAATCATTGACCGCCCAGCACCACCAGCCCGCCGAAGCGCCCGGAATAAAGCCCGCCTGTGGTCGCCGTCTGGTGCATGCCGTTATCCGTCGCATCGGCTCAAGGTTGATGATTGTATAGGAATATCACAAAATCCATGCTTCCGAGACAACCCTTACGGTTTCTTTTGGCCGATGACCCGGGGGCAGGAAAGACCATTATGGCAGGGCTTCTGATCAAGGAGCTTTTTACTCGTGGTATTTAGTAACTCGACATTAGGCTGATAGAAGTGTATTTTTTTGACACAAAAATTTATTGAATGAGTAGGGATGCAGCCCATGAGCACAGAAGCTGATGCACGCATATTGATCGACAAACTGCTTGAACAGGCTGGTTGGTCCATCACCAATAAGGCGCAGGTTTCAACGGAGGAAACTGCCGCCGATGGGCGTGCCGATTATCTGTTGAAGGATACCCGGAGCCGGCCACTTGCAGTCCTTGAAGCCAAGCGTTTCGCGGTCGATCCCTACACCGCAAAGGAACAGGCCAAGGCGTATGCCCTGACGCTGAATGCGCCATTTGTCATCCTGAGTAATGGTCAGGAACACTATTTTTGGGACTATGCTGATGGTGATGCCCGGCCGGTGATGGGTTTCCTAAGCCAAGGCGATCTTGAACGGCGGGCGAATATCAGGCTTCACCGAAAGGGAGATATCCGGCAGAGCCTTTGCCTGCAACCCATGCCTCATCGATTTAGCTTTAACGGTGAAGAGGTTGAAGCGCGACCCTATCAACTTGAATGTCTGCAAAAAGCGGATGACGCGCTAATCGCGGGCCGGCGCCGGATGCTTTTTGAAATGGCCACGGGCACGGGCAAGACATTGACCATCGCCATGCTCATGAAACGCTGGCTGCAAGCAGCCATCATCTCCCGCGTGCTCTTTCTGGTCGACCGTATCGAGCTGGCCAAACAGGCGAAGGAAACTTTCGACGAATACCTTCGCGACTGGCCGACGGTCATCCTCTACGGCGGCAAGCGCAGTCTACAAGGGCAGATTGTGGTCGGCACGCTGGACACCATTGCTAGCCAGCTCCGCGGCAACGGTTTCGGCCATGGATATTTCGATCTGGTGGTCACCGACGAATGCCACCGTTCCATCTACAACACCCACCGTGCTACGCTCGGCCACTTCGATGCCATTCATATCGGCCTGACCGCCACGCCGAATCCCGGTGAACTGCATTTTATCAGCGAGCATGAACGTCGTTTGGTTCGCAACACCTATATCTTTTTTGATTGCTGGAATGCGGTCAAGAAAGAAGGCCGCCCCACCTTTGAATACGGCATCCAGTTGGCCATCAACGACGGATATCTGGCCAAGTATCGCGTTTACCACGCGGAAAGCGTTCTGACCTTCGAAGGGGCCGAATGGGAAGGCGAGGAAATCAAACCCGGAGCCTGGGGCCGCGACGTAGAGTCCGAAGACCGACTTAAGACGATTATTCAGGAGTACTACGACGCCGATGGCGAACGGGCCAAAATCAGGCCGCGCAAGACCATTGTCTTAGCGGTATCCGAAAAACAGGCGTCGATTCTTGTACGCCTTTTCAATAAGCTGCTTTCTGACAAAGACTGCCTGCTCATTGCGGGGCAGATCAACCGTTCGCCGTCCGAGGTGCGACAGAGCTTAGCCAAGAAGATCACCTGCTATAGCAACAACGGCAACCCTAAGCCGATCATCGACGAGTTCAAATACGACCCCCTGCCGATGATCGCAGTATCCGTGGATATGCTCGACACCGGCTACGACCAGAAGGACATCGAAAATCTGATCATGCTGCGGCCGACCAAGTCACCCATCAAATATGCCCAGATGCGGGGACGCGGCAGCCGACTGTGCCCCAAGATCGGCAAGGAGGAATTTATCATCTATGACTTTGTCGGCAACTCGAAGCGGTTCAACGACCCCGGCGAGCGGTATGACAAACCGAAGCTGGTCAGCGTCGCCCCCGGTTCGCGCGCGGCCGAAACCGGTGAAATCGAGGGAGATGATGTGCTGCGGCCTGAGGCCGGCGTCAACTATCCCGAAGGCGGCTATCGAGATTTTCTTACCATTGCCGAGGGCTCGCTCGACGACGAAATCCGCTCCCGCGAAATCATTCTGATCGGCCCGGAGGGGCTGGCCATGGACCGCAAGACCTACCGGGAGGATTGGGAAGAGAAGGTGGTCGAACTCAAACGCACCGATCCAGCGGTGGAAAAAATCTTTCGTGGCGAGGAACTGACCGACGAGGAGTGGGAAGCACTCGCCCGCCGTCTCAATTCTCCCAGGCATTATTTCAACGAAGAGACCCTGCGCCGGGCCTTCGAGCAACCCACCGGCTCGCTTACCGACTTTATCAGGGTGGCTTTGGGATTGGATCGGTTCCTTACC
>DSCZ01000452.1 GCA_011048855.1 Desulfobacteraceae bacterium
ATACTTGTGGACATGATGGCTCTCCTCCTTCAATGAATTGCACTTCACCAAAGAGGAGAACCTGATTGTCTATTTTTTTCAACCCCTATGTACGCAAGAACCGGATGAACCGGATTTTATCCACCTCTTCATACGTGCTGATACCCGGACCAGCCAGATCCGCTCTCTTATCCGCCATCTTAACCCCCATATCAAAGGACTGCCTTTTTCAGTGCATCGATCCCCGTACGCTCGATGAAGCGTGCGGTTCGTTCCTTCTTTTTGCCGTTTGCCGCATAATATTCAAGACACCGCCTGGTGAGATCGATGGCAGCTTCCCTGTCAAGATCCTCGCCCACGACATCGCCGATGCGGGGGCGGCCTCCGCTGTTGCCGCCGAAAATCAGGGTCCATCCGTTCTTTTTACCCAGAAGCCCCACATCACGCACATAGCTCTCACCGCAGCACATCGGGCAACCCGAAACTCCAAACTTCACCTTCGCGGGAAGCTCCATTCCAATGAAAAGTTTCTCCAGCTCGGTGCCCATACCCAGGGAATCCTGCACACCGAAACGGCACACCGCGGTCCCGGGGCATGCCTGAGCGTAATGGACACACAACTCCGTCGCCCTTCCCACATCCATGCCCAGATCTTTCCACGCAGGCGCCACATCACCCTCTTTAAGGCCCACCAAAGCGATGCGCTGCCCGGAGGTGATTTTCACAACCGGGATGTTGTACTTTTTCACCACACCTGAAATGGATTCGAGGATTTCCGGCGTCACGAGCCCCAGAGGTGTCCTGGGAACGATGGCATAGGTTTCCTTGTCTCTCTGGAGAATCGCCCCGTCGAGATGTTCAGCTTTTTCAGCCATAAATGGACTCCTTTCAAAACGTTTGTTGGATATTAATGGTGGTAAAATACACGACATTATGTATTGATACAATCGACGGGACAAGATATTTTTTGTTTTCAGACTTTCGCGGACAAATATAACAGGAAAGAACCGATGAAAATGTACCCGCTGCATTTCAGCGGTTCCAAGCCCTTGAGTGGAGGATCTCATGAACCTGCTTGGACACACAATACTGGGAAATACCGTCGACAAATGGCTGATTGCGCTATTTATCGCTATTTTAGGAACGATTGTTTTAAACATTCTTGCAAGATTTCTCGGCAGGACGTTCACATCCCTGAAGGGAAAACTGCCCGGTGATATCGGCCTGATACTTGCCGAGATGTTCAACCGGACAAAAGGGTTTGTCCTTTTTATCCTGTCGTTTTACGCCGGCAGCAAAATCCTGGCCCTCCCGGATGGTGCGGCGACATTTTTTACTTACCTCGCCGTGATATCCGCAGGTATACAGGTCGGCATATGGGTTGCTTTTCTGGTCACAAAACTCGTGTCCGAATATGTGATAAGCAAAACGGACCAGGAGGAAACGCCGTCCGGAATAGCGGTCACCACGTTGCTTGCGAGAGTCATCGTCTGGGCCTTCATTGTCCTTCTGGTTCTCGACAACCTTGGGTTCAACATCACGACACTTGTTGCGGGCCTGGGTGTGGGAGGCATCGCTATCGCGATGGCCTCCCAGAACATCCTCTCCGACCTTTTCGCCTCGCTGTCGATTCTCCTGGATAAGCCCTTCAAGGTAGGTGAATTTATTATCGTGGGGGAATTTCTAGGGTCCGTCGAGCACATCGGTCTGAAGACCACGAGGCTCCGCAGTCTGAGCGGGGAGCAGCTTGTTTTCTCGAATAATGACTTGCTCTCCAGCCGAATCCGGAACTATAAACGGATGCTTGAACGCCGCATCGCTTTTACAATAGGCGTGGAATATAATACGGAATATGAAAAATTGAAACGTATCCCCGAGATGATCAAGGATATTATTTCATCTGTCGAGTTGACACGATTCGATCGTTGTCATTTTCTCAGTTACGGTGACTTTTCACTTAAAATCGAAACGGTTTATTATATTCTTTCTCCGGATTATAATACTTACGCCGACGTCCAGCAGGAGATAAATCTTAAATTATTCAAGAAATTCAAAGAAGAAGGAATCACATTCGCCTTCCCGACCCAGACAATTCACTTGACCGGGTTCAAAGATAAAGCCGAAATTTCATTTTGATAAAATTTTTACCTCCAAGGAACACGACTGAACCAACTCAGGAGGTCGGAGATCCATTCCCGACAAAGCTCCTCAGGGTGTCAACTACGTGCCGGGCAAGCCGGGTAATGAAACCCGGCCTACATGCACGGATGTTGTAGGTTGGGATTCCATTCCCGACCTGGCCCGCACAATGTCGCCTGTCTGCTGCAATCGAACGGCGGAAATTTACACCCGTCCGCTCAGGAAAGCACACCATGCAGCCGGCACCCCAGGGTAAAAGGCGTGATGAAGTCATACGATGTGATCAAACATAACCCGGCTAAAATGGAATGACATTCCATTTGAGCCGGGCTCATTATGGAAAGTGTGCCCACTATCCCCCACTGTCTACAAAATTATAACTCCTTTACCGATTTTGGCCTTGAGCCGAAATCGGTAAAAGCCGCTCACAGGGGAACCCTCTCTAAAATCTCAAGGCACTGGAAATCAACGACATCCTGCGTGAACGCACCAGTTGCCCGCTGCCTTCTTCCCCAGAGTTAACGACGTAAAAGCTTCATTCTAAAAAACTGACGCATCCTTCAAGCTTTTCTTCCCAAGAATAATGCCATAAATGGGTCGAAAATCATGTCCAGAGACTTATTGAAGGATCTGGGGTATCGGAGGCGGAGGCAGAGGTCCCGATCCTCCTCCATCTTCTATTTGCCCAATTACCTGAAGCGCGAAAACCGCTTCATTCAAACCGATCCTGCCGTCTCCATCAATATCGGCATCGCTGTGAACTGCACCTGCCGGAGACATCCCGGAAATAACCTGAAGGGCAAGGATGGCGTCGGTAAGATCGATCTTGTCATCTGCGTTCACATCACCCAACATGTGCGCCGTGTACACCCCAATGACGTCTGTCTTGAACCCCGAAGAAACCGTCACGGTCTGGTTCTCGGGCGTATTCCAGCCGGGGATCGGCTTAAATTCGACGTTATAGTCCCCCGGATCGAGAACCTCGATATATCCGCTTTCAAGCCACGCCTCCGTCCCAGCTCGTCGCCATCCGGCTCCCGCGTCCACAGCCTCCTCAGGCTCGATACTCATGATTAAAGAACCCGCCGACCCGGCGTGACCGAACGGGTCATATACAAATTGGACCGATTGCGTCTGGGTCATAGCATTAAAGCTCGGATCGTAGGCGCGTAGGAACCATGCGTAGCTATCACCCGGGATTAGTGTTCTCAGATTCGACGATGATACTGTCCAGGAATTCTGATGGGCCGGCATAATTACGGAACAACAATGCTCCCGGGACCCATCAGCACTCCGAATGCGCACCTGGTATCTCTGGTCTAAGCCAGGGTTTTCCCAGGAAAATGTGACAGCACCGTCCGGATGAATGTAGTGTTGCAAGCTTCCAAAATCCACCGAGCTGGGCAGCATCGCAGGTTCGTTGAGCGAGTGCTCCATGATCTGAGATGTGCCGTCGTCGAAGAAAACTTCGAAGGTGTATGTTCCATAGAGGTCCGCCGGAAAAGCCAGCGAAGCACTCCATCCTTTCAAAAACAGCCGCGCCTCGCTCGACAGGTCGTACCAGTCTGTTTCAAGATCCATCTGATAATTGAAATCGCCTGGACCGTTGACATTAATGCCGGTCACCCGGTCGATCACACTTTCATAAGGTATCACCTCAAGAAAAAGTCGATCATTTCTAATTTGAGCTGTAAAGCCATGTATACGGTTTATCGGCCCAGCAGGGTCGTACGGCGCAACAACGGCGCTGGTGGCCTGCCACGTATCAACTCCTGCAGGAAAGGCTCTCACCCTCCACAGGTAAGTCTGGCCCGGCTCAAGGCATCGAAGGTCGTTGCGGGAGAGCTCCATACCGTTTGCGTTCCTCATACTGCCGCTTCGGAACAGTTCCTTATACGTTTCACCGGCAGTCCCTATCCTGACCTGGTAATCCTGGTCGTTTTCAGTCGGAATCTGCCAGCCCACCCATGCCCCTCCGTTTGCCAACACCTCCACGGTTATCGTATCAGGATCCACGCCCACCACAGGATTCGGTTCCAGAACCATATGGTAGACTTCGGTCTCGCCCCCGGCAAACGTAAGGGTAAGTGTGTAGGCGCCGTAATCCTCGGGCTGAAGCGGACCGAAAATATGGTGCCAGTAGTCCAGGAAGCGGCATTCGCTGTCCCATAAGATCCGTTCGCCTGTAAGATCAAACGTGTACGCTGGGTATTCCGATCTCGATTCATTTGGAATGGAAAGAACCGCGGAAACCAGAGACTCCCGGAATCCCGCATTCACCGCGAACCCGCATCCAAGCTTGTTGTCGCCCACCGTGACTTGCTGCCATGTCGTCCTGCGGGGACCTTCGACAATGGTGAAATCAACATTTTCCTGCGTCGTGCCGATTTCCACCGGGACCGGGGCAGCCTCTCCGCAGTTGATGGTTCCGTATCCCTGGTCGTACCAGATGTCCACGTAGTTTTTATGTTCGCAGGAAGTGCAGGTACGCAAATAATAATTTCCGGGCTCGAGGTCTTCGAACCTGTAATCCCCCGTGTCATCCGTTACGGCGCTCGCGACCGCCTCCCATTGGCATAGACCGGCTGAGGCCAAAACCAAAAGATGCGGGACCGGATTTCCTGCCGCGTCAGTGACCTTACCCGAAACAACCGCCTGCGTTTGCTCGGTGTACCGGCCAGTGGTTTCTGTCGTCGGGCCTGAAGAAACCG
>DSCZ01000479.1 GCA_011048855.1 Desulfobacteraceae bacterium
GACCATGAGCATGGTTCAACGATATTCTCATTTGAGCCCTGGCACGTTGAGGGACGCTGTATCCCTGTTGAACGGTAATCTGAAAACAAAGGGGAAGGAAAACTTGCAGAAAGAGAAGCAACACATTAGAGTCCCTGTAGATGGTACATGTCTTACTCTAAGAGGTGCTAAATGATACCATTAAGCAGAGTCACCGTTGATCCCAATATTATGGGTGGAAAACCATGTATTCGTGGGATGCGTGTAACTGTGGGGATGATCGTCGGTCTTGTAGCCTCGGGACATACCAGAGAAGAAATTCTGGAACTCTACCCTTACCTTGAAGCGGAAGATATAGACGAAGCCCTTGGTTACGCCGCATGGCGTGTTGAAGAAATTGATGTCCCGCTTGCGTCGGAAAGAGGGGAGACAGAGCTATGAAAAGGGAAGAGATCATATTGTCCCTGAAACGGTTCAAGGCCGGTAAAGGCCGGGAATACCGAATCAGGAGGATCGGCCTTTTTGGTTCTGCTGCCCGTGATCGAATGAACCGGGATAGCGATATCGATGTGGTGGTGGAACTTGAAAAGCAGGACCTTTTTGCCTTGATCGGCATCAAACAGGATCTGGAGGAAGAATTGATGGAACCGGTCGATGTCGTAAGCTACAGGGACGGAATGAATGATTTTCTCAAGAACAGGATTGAGAAAGAGGCTGTCTATGTATGATCGGGAACCGGTCCTTGAAGTATTGTCTCAAATTTACCAATCAACACAAAAAATCATCAGAAGATGTGAACCAATAGAATGTGCGGCTGATTTTACAGGCTCAGACAACGGTATGGAAAAACTGGATGCCGTTTGCATGCAGTTGATTGCCATCGGAGAAAGCCTCAAAAACCTCGACAAGATAACCGGTCACTCGCTTCTTTCTGAATATCCTCAGGTTGAATGGAAAAAGGCCATGGGCCTTAGAGATATCATCAGTCATCACTATTTGGATAGATTTCTGGTCACAGGATAACCTCATTTCTGGTGAGCTACGCGTCCCAGATGCTGAGAGGTTTATTGAGGAGGCTGGGGTATGAGATACAATTTTGATGTTCACCATCGCCGGTCAATTCGATTAGAGGATTATGATTATTCGCAGAGCGGGATGTATTTCGTGACGGTCTGCATGCAGAACAGGGAATGTTTTTTGGGTGAAATAATCGATGAACAAATGGTTTTGAAAGATGCCGGGCGCATGGTGGAATCCGTTTGGGGTGAATTACAGGTTCGTTTCAATCATATTCAATTGGGCCAATTTGTTGTCATGCCAAATCATATTCACGGTATTTTCGTTTTACATGGTAGGGGCGAACCTTGTGTTCGCCCTCATGCGTCGGTTGAACAAACATCGGTTGGAAACAGATCGGGCGAACCTTGTGTTCGCCCTCATGCGTCGGTTGAACAAACATCGGTTGGAAACAGATCGGGCGAACACAAGGTTCGCCCCTACGGGACATTACCGGATACGGTTGGACGGATTGTCCAGGCATTTAAATCCATGACCACACACGAATATACAATCGGTGTCAAAAAACATGGTTGGCCGCCGTTTCCTGGAAAATTATGGCAACGCAATTATTACGAACATATCATCCGCAACGAAAATGAATTGAACCGAATCCGGGAATACATCGCCAATAATCCGATGAAATGGGAATTTGACCAGGAAAATCCAGATCTTTCCATTTTGGAAACACATGCCGGGCAACGGAAGGGACAATCAGGTTGATTCATCGATATGTGGATTGAGCCCCCGGGTCTGAGAAAATGCCATGGTGGAATTTTCCGGGTGTATACGAGCTGTGAAAGATGGCAAGTATGCTTTTGGAACAGGGTCTCATCAAAGAAAAATCCTTTCACTATCCTTCCACTGGGACCCTTCCACGAAAAAAGGCCCTTCCAAAGAAGAGCCCTAAGTGCTTGATTTTCCTGGTGGGCGTGGGAGGGATCGAACCCCCGACCAATTGATTAAGAGTCAACTGCTCTACCAGCTGAGCTACACGCCCGAATATTTGAATATTATCACGAATGGCGCGCCCGGCAGGACTCGAACCTGCGGCCTACGGGTTCGAAGCCCGGCGCTCTATCCAACTGAGCTACGGGCGCCTTTCGAAAAATGAATACCTAGCAGGCTAGGAGGAGGTTTGTCAATAGAAATTTCCAGAAAAATGACTTGACATATTGCTGAGATTTCTTTAGAAGGAGTTTTGCCAATTTTTAGAGGACAGGATTACATCATGAAGACATTCGTAGCGAAAGAACATGAGACAGAAAAAGACTGGATCCTGGTCGATGCCAGAGACAGGGTTGTTGGCAGACTTGCCACCCAGATCGCGATGCGGCTGCGTGGAAAGCACAAGCCCATTTTCACACCGCATGCCGACACCGGCGATTTCGTGGTCGTGGTGAATGCAGATAAAGTGCGGTTGACCGGCGCGAAGTGGAATGCCAAAACCTATTACCGCCACAGCGGTTATGTCGGGGGGCTTAAAGAAACAACCGCATCGAAGATGCTTGAAAAAAAGCCCGAAAACATTTTGAAGTCGGCGGTGTGGGGTATGCTGCCGAAAAACAGCCTCGGACGGCGACAGCTCAAGAAGCTGAAGATTTATTCAGGTTCGGAGCATCCCCACCAGGCGCAACAACCGAAACAACTGGAGCTATAAATGGCAGCGGAACAGCTTAATGCCACAGGGAAGAGAAAAACGGCGGTTGCTCGTGTCAGATTGACGCCGGGTAAAGGTAATGTGACCATAAACAACAGGCCCATAGATCATTATCTTGTCAGGGAGTCGGACAGGATCTATGCCCTGGAGCCATTGAAGGTCACTGAGTTGAGTGAGCGGTTCGACTGCTTCGTCAATGTAAGAGGCGGCGGCCTCTCCGGCCAGGCTGGAGCTATCAGACACGGAATCAGCAGAGCGCTCACATCTAAGGATCCGGAGCTGAGAACTGTGTTCAAGAAGCATGGATTCCTTACAAGGGACGACCGGATGAAAGAACGTAAAAAATACGGTCAGCCCGGAGCTCGAGCCAAGTACCAGTACTCCAAGCGCTGATCGCGTGAGCGGTCTTTTTCATATTCGTCGATCCAGGGGGCCAAGGCCCCCTATTTTTGTTTGACGGTCTTGTGAAAGGTGCCATCTTTGCTTTATCGGCATCGGAGTCGAAAAGACAGCCGGGAATCAAAAATCCATACCGATAACGACCTCGACAACGACCCCGAGGAACATGGCTCCACCGTGAACACAAAAAACATAAAACTTGTTCTTGCCTACGATGGAACGTGCTACCGTGGCTGGCAGCGCCAGGTGAACGGGCTGAGCATTCAGCAGGTGGTCGAAGAAAAAATCGCCACAATGACGGGTGCGCCGGTGAGGGTGCATGCCTCCGGTCGTACCGATGCCGGGGTGCACGCGCTCGGGCAGGTCTGTAATTTTATTTACAGCGGCAGACTGACCCCCGAGGAATTCAGGAAGGGGCTGAATTCAATGCTCCCCGAGGATATATTCGTTGTCGAAGCTTCCACCGTCTCCCCCGACTTTCATTCGCGTTACAGCGCCAGGTCTAAAATTTACGAATACCGGATTTTGAATACCCCCGAACCGGATATTTTCCTGAGACGTTATGTTTGGCATATAAGCAGGCCCCTCGAAACAGGGGCCATTTCGGCATGCCTGTGCCGCATCACCGGCCACCGGAATTTCTCCTCGTTTCAAAGTACGGGAAGTGCTGTTTCAACTTCGGTGAGGACAATATACGTGGCCGAAGTGCAGCGCGGGCCGGATGATGTGATCAGAATTATTTTTGAAGCTGACGGGTTCCTCCGTCACATGGTGCGCAATATTGTGGGCACCGTCGTAGAGTCAGGGGCTGGAAGGGTGCGCCCGGAGGTCATGACCGGCATCCTGAACGCCCACGACCGGTCGGCGGCCGGCGTAAAGGCGCCTGCCCGCGGCCTTTTCCTTGTACAAGTGACTTATTGAGGTTTGAGGGCCGTGGGTTTCAGGCGGCCCAGACCCCGGGTATTTCCGCTCCGCATCGAGGACACCTGGAACGGTCCACTTTATTTGCCCCGACACGGAATCCGAACCGTTCTACCAGAAGTGTCCTGCACTTGTGGCAGAAAGTATTTTCCCCGTCGTCGTGGGCTATATTGCCGGTATATACGTACTGCAGCCCCTCTTGTAAACCGATTTCCCTCGCCGTTCGCACGGTTTCGACCGGGGTGGGAGGTGAGGAGGTGAGTCGATATGTGGGGTGAAACCGGCTCACATGCCAGGGAATTCCAGGGTCGATGCCGGCTATGAAACGGGCGATGTCGCGTAGTTCCTCTTTCGAGTCGTTGTGGCCGGGGATGATGAGTGTCGTCACTTCGATCCATATTCCGGTGTGGTGCATCTTTTCTATCGTCTGCAGCACGGGCTTGAGTCTTGCTCCGCAAAGCTCTTTGTAAAATTTGTCGTTGAATGCTTTCAGATCGACGTTTGCCGCATGGAGGTCAGGATGGATTTCGTCGATGCAGGCTTCGGTCATGAACCCGTTCGTGACGAAGACGTTTTTCATGCCCCGGGACGCTGCGGGCTTCGCTGTATCGCATGCAAGCTCGAAAAAAACCGTCGGTTCGGTGTAGGTGTATGAAATGCTCGCGGCTCCGAAAACCGCAGCCTGCCGGGCGATTTCCTCCGGGCTGATTTTTTCTCCGGGGATAGCCGCCTGGCCGGGTTTGAGCTGCGAGATATTGGCGTTCTGGCAGAAAAGACATGTGAAATTACACCCGGCCGTGGC
>DSCZ01000483.1 GCA_011048855.1 Desulfobacteraceae bacterium
ACCCTGCTTCCCAAACTCATTTCCGGCGAATTGCACGTCCAAGATGCCGAGAAGTTCGTTGATAGTGCCTGTACCGGCACGGCAGATCGGGAGGCCGGTTTATAATGATTAATAAAATAAATCTGATACGCGATTGCTGCGTTTTTCATGAATTCTCTTGGCCAAGCGACCTTCCCGAATTTGGACGACACAACCTTATTTATGGATGGAACGGTTCAGGAAAGACCACTTTAAGCACTATATTCCGCACATTGGGAAACCCAGCAAAGCCAACGGATGGCCATGTCGTCTTGACGATAAACGAGCAAAATGTGAACAACAACGATTTCAACCAATTGACACTACCCATTCGAGTATTCAATCGAGATTTTAGGGAAGAGGTTGTCTTTCCAAAAGAAGGGGAAGTTGCGCCCATTCTTATTTTAGGGAAGGAGAATGTCGAGAAACAAAAGCAGGCAGATCAGTTCAAGAATACTTTGGCAGAAAAACAAGAAAAACTTAATAAATTAACTCAAGAAAAAACTAATAAAATAAATGTTCTGGATAGGTTTTGTATTGAGAAAGCTAAAGGAATCAAAGACTTGCTCCGATCGAGCGGATCGAATCCATATAACAACTATAACAAAGGTGACTTTAGCCAGCGATCCGAGCAGATGGTATCCGCAGGTGATAAGATCGCCTATCTAATCAATGATGTGACCCGAGATAAGCTTCTTACCCGGCTTCGTAGCAACCCGAAGGCTAAGATCAAAACAATTGACTACCTCTTGCCGGATTTCAAGGTTGGTAGGAAGATCGTGGCTGAACTTCTTTCGAAAACAATTGTTTCTTCGGTTATTCAATCATTGAAGGATGACGTTCAGCTGTCCTCTTGGGTTCATACTGGTCTTGGATTACACCAGAAAAGAAAGACAGGGAAATGCCTTTTCTGCAAACAGGCGATGCCAAAGGATCGAATATCGACTTTGGAGGCTCATTTCAGTACAGAGTACGCTGATTTAATGCACAGATTGGATGTTCAAATCAAATATCTTCAGACCGCCATTGAAACGACCGAGGGTTTGGCTATTCCAAAGGCTGTGGAATTCTATGACGACATTAAGTCAGATTATGAGAGCACCAGCAAAGCATTACGTAAAGAAAGTGATTCTGCCAAACGTGTGCTGGGTGAGTTAGTCAAGTCTCTCGAAGATAAAAAGAATCGTCCATTCGACCCAATTGTACTTGATATTACAATCCCAGATCTGAATGTTGATTTCGTGAAAAATCTTAACAGTATTATACTTAGACACAACCAGATTTGTGATGATTTTCAATCGCGAATCAGCACAGCGCGAAAACAACTTGAAGAGGAATTTGTAGCTTCAAACTTGGATGAATTTATAAGCCTCCAGGTAGCCATTAAACATGCTGAAGCTGGGATTTTTGAGGTGAATAAAGAAATCCAAAAGATATCTAATGAGATCGCCAAAATTGAGCGTGATATTATCGAGCACCGTCGTCCTGCTGAAGAGTTAAACGAGGATTTAAGGAAATATCTTGGCCACGATGAACTTCAGTTGGAAGTCGAAAAAACCGGTTACAAAATTATGCGACATGAGAAACCGGCTGAAGGCATTAGCGAAGGCGAGATGACTGCCATTGCATTACTATATTTTCTGAAGTCGTTGCAGGATAGACGGTTCGATTTAAAAAAAGGTGTTGTTGTGCTTGATGATCCGGTATCGAGTCTCGATGCCAACGCTTTATACTATGCATTCGGGTTCATACGTGAACATACGTCAAACGCAAAACAAATTTTTATACTTACCCATAACTTTACTTTCTTCCAGCAAGTCAGAAACTGGTTCCATCATTTGAAAGGTCAGAACAAACGAGACATAAATAAACGGCCAGCGCGTTTTTATATGGTCGATTGCGTCCATGATGGAAGAAGGCGATGCTCAAAACTGGTTGCTCTCGATCCGCTTCTTGAGCGATACAATTCTGAATACCATTATCTGTTTGCGCGCATTTATCGAAAGGTAAAGGATTGTTCACAAAGTCCCTTTGAGGAATATTATGTCTTCCCAAATATGGCAAGACGAGTTCTTGAGGCCTTTCTTGCTTTTCGATACCCCCAAATTGTGGGGGAACTTTGGAAAAAACTTCGGTCAGTCAAGTTTGACGAATCTAAGAAAACCCGGATTCTCCGATTTGTCCACACCCACTCACATAGCGGTGCTGTTGGGGAGCCGGAGCATGATCCATCGATCCTGTGCGAGACAAATAGTGTTCTGAAGGATTTGTTGGATTTTATTCAAGCACAAGACCCAGAGCATTTCTTAGCGATGGAGCAACTTGTCACGAATGCCAACAACGGAGATGTAGAATAATGGTTAATGTTTCTATTTCCGATACGACCCTTGAACTTCCTCTTCTCTGCGTAGGAAGGTAAACCGGCTTATGAAAAACGAAATCATCCTCTACAGCACCCCGGAAGGCGATAAAAAAGTGGGCGTCCTGTATCATGACGAAAATTTCTGGTTGACCCAGAAGACCATTGCACAATTGTTCAATGTGGAAGTTCCGGCTATCAGCAAACACCTCGGCAACATTTACGATTCAGGAGAATTGGAACGGGAGGCAACTGTTTCCATTTTGGAAACAGTTCGCCGGGAGGGCAACCGCAACGTCAAACGGAAGCTGGAATACTATAACCTCGACGCCATTATTGCCGTGGGGTACCGGGTGAACAGCTATCAGGCCACCCAGTTCCGCATCTGGGCGACCAAGACCCTGAAGGAGTTCATCATCAAGGGCTTTGTGCTGGATGATGAACGGCTAAAACATGGAAAGCATTTCGGCAGGGATTATTTCGATGAGCTTCTGGAGCGGATTCGTGAAATCCGGGCCAGCGAGCGCCGGTTTTACCAAAAAATCACCGATATCTACGCGCTTTCAGCGGATTACGACAAAAACGCGCCCATCACCCAGGAATTTTTCGCCACGGTGCAAAATAAACTGCACTGGGCCATAACCGGAAAAACCGCCGCTGAAATTATCTATGACTCGGCGGATGCCGAAAAAATGCATATGGGGCTCACAAGCTGGAAGCAGGCGCCTGACGGGAAAATCCTGAAATCCGATGTCTCTGTTGCCAAAAATTATCTAAGCGAAACGCACATTAGGGAATTGAACCGGATTGTGACGGCCTACCTTGACCTTGCTGAAAATCGGGCTGAACGGCAGATTGTCATGAAGATGGAAGACTGGCTTCAGTTTCTGCACGGTTTTCTGGAACTTTCCAACTATCCGATTCTCAAGGACCAAGGAAAGGTAAGTGCGCTGGAGGCAAAATTGAAGGCCGAACAGGAGTACGAAACCTACAGAAAAAGACAGGACCGGGAGTATATTTCGGACTTTGACCGGGAAATTAAGCGAATTCAGGGCAAGCAAGAGGAAAAGGATGAGTAAAACCTCCGAAACCACCCTCGAACAAACCGCCCTCGACTGGTTTGAGGGGTTCGGTTGGCATACCGCATTTGGTCCGGACATCAGTCCGGACCTGCCTGCGCCAAACTTGCTTCGGCAAGTAAGTGGTACATTGCCGGAGCGGGGGGATTATGGAGAGGTTGTGCTGGTGGGCAGGATGCGGGAGGCGTTGCGACGGATCAATCCCCAAATGCCGGAGGAGGCCATCGAAGATGCCGTCCGGCAGGTTCTGATCTCTGACTCTCCCAGCCTGATCGTCAACAACCGCCGTTTCCACCGCATGCTGACCGAGGGTATTTCCGTCGAGTATCGCCGGAAACCCTCACCCCAACCCTCTCCCAGGGGGAGAGGGAGTAGCCATTTTCGTGGCGGATTCCAGTTCAGTGGTTTGGTTGAAACCGCACGTGAGTTACGCCGCAAGCAGACCTCGGCGGAAGATATGCTCTGGGAGTTGCTGCGCAACCGGAAATTTCTGGATTTGAAGTTCCGCCGACAACACCAGATCGGAACCTATATCGTTGATTTCTACTGCGCAGAGGAGTCGCTGGTCGTTGAACTGGACGGTCCAATCCATAACACCAGGGAACGCAGAGACCTTGATACAGCCAGGGATGAATACTTGCGCTCTCTGGGGAATACGGTTTTGCGTTTTCGCAATGAAGAGCTATTTGAATCCCCTCAAAAGATTTTCGTGGCTATAGCAGATCAACTCCCCTCTATCCATGGGAGAGGAGACAGGGGTGAGGAACTACCCCCCTCTACCTTTGGGAGAGGGGATGGGGGTGAGGGTGTAGACTACGCCGAGGTTGTTCACGATCTGGTCTACTTATTGGATCTGAATGACCTGGAAAACAACGACTGGCTGGCGGTCAACCAGTTCACGGTGATTGAAAACCGGCGCAACCGTCGGCCGGACATCGTCCTTTTCATCAACGGCCTGCCCCTGGTGGTGATGGAACTCAAGAACCCGGCGGATGAAAACGCCACCCTCCATCACGCCTTCAATCAATTGCAGACCTACAAACAGGACATTCCCTCGCTGTTCACCTACAACGAACTGCTGATCATTTCCGACGGCCTGAAAGCACGGGCCGGCACCCTGACCAGCGGCTGGGACCGCTTCATGCCCTGGCGCACTATATCAGGCGCGGATTATTATCCGCCCCTGATACCCTCAGCCCGGCCCTCTCCCAGGGGGAGAGGGTGGGAGGAAAAGGGAGAGGGTTCCGAGCCAAAGCCGGAACTGGAGGTGATGCTCAACGGCATGTTCGACAAGCACCGCTTCCTGGACCTGGTCCTCAACTTCATGGTGTTTGAAGACGACGGCGCGGAAGTACTCAA
>DSCZ01000039.1 GCA_011048855.1 Desulfobacteraceae bacterium
CCGAAAGACCCCTCATACTGGCATCGGCATCCCCGAGACGGATTGCGTTGCTGCGCCGGACGATGCTTCCATTTGAAAGTGTCCCGAGCAGATACGATGAAAACGGGCATGCCTCCGACCCCGCCGACCTGGCCCTTGAACTGGCCGCCGGCAAAGCGGAGGAAGTAAGGTCCAGGCTGGGCGCAAATTGGATACTGGGCGCCGACACCCTGGTGGTGGCAGGAGATGAAATACTGGGCAAACCGGCAGGAAGGCAGGATGCCGAACGAATGCTGCGGCTGCTCAGCGGGAAAGAGCACTTTGTCACCACGGGCTTTGTTCTGATGGACCCCTCCGGCCGCACCGCCCACCAGGAGGCTCCGATAACCAGGGTGAAGGTCAAAACCCTCTCTGAGATGGAAATAGCGGCATATATCGCCACCGGGGAGCCCTTCGGCAAGGCAGGGGCGTATGCGGTCCAGGGGATAGGAACATTTATCGTTGAGGAAATCTCCGGATCCTATACGAATGTTGTGGGACTCCCGGTGTTTCATTTATTGAAGGCACTGGTAGCCACCCGTGCCATCGAGGGATTCCCGCTGCAGCCTCCTACAGCAACTCTTTAGCCCTCCTCTGCCGTGTGATCTCGGCCAGCAGGACCCCAGCCGCCACAGAAACGTTCAGGCTTTCCACGCCTCCGGTGCCGGGAATTGAAACAAGTCCGTCGCAGCGTTTCCTTACAGCGACCCCAAGGCCTTTACGCTCGTTGCCCAGAAGCAGCACTACCGGCACAGTCCAGTCGAAATCATAAAGAGAAATGGTTGATTCACCGGCGGCCCCCATGATCCAAAATCCGGCCCTTTTCAAAAGATCCAGTCCCCGGCTCAGGTTTACGACCCGGCTGACGGGGACCAGGAAATGCGCCCCACTTGAGCGTTTGAGAACGGAAGGCGTCACGCGGACCGACCGGTCCCTGGGAATGACGATCGCCTCCACGCCGAAAAAAGCTGCGGTTCTTATTATAGCCCCGAAATTTCCTTCATCGGTGATATGATCCAGCGCCAGGATCAACCTGGATTCACAGCCGGCGGCGGGCTCTTCGATTAAGTCCTCGAGCGGTGTATACGTAAATTCTCCAACCGACAATGCTACCCCCTGATGAACCACACCGGGCGCCAGCCGATCCAGCTCGGATGCACGGACCTCGACGATCGGGATCCCTCGCTGTCCGGCAAGCAGGCGGATCTCCTCGATCCGGCCTGAACGCCTCCCCGGAACCACCCACAGGGATTCCACCGTCGGGAGGCTCTTCAGCAGCGCTTCCCGAACCGCGTGATACCCTGGAACAATATCACGCCTGTCCTTACTCATCGTCACCCGTCCTGCAGGCCGCTGCTCCATCTTCAGTGGCCCCGCCGGCGGCACCTATCCGGAACCGCTCTTCCATCCACCGGACAACCCTGGGGGTGCGGCAGCGGCAGGCCTTGATTATCGCTTCCGCCTGTTTTACCGCCTCCGTCAAATCGTCGTTGACGATTACATAGTCGTAGTGCACGCATTCGGAAATTATACGAAGTGCTTGGGCCATGCGGCTTTGAATAACCTCCGGCATGTCGGTGCCACGTTTCACCAGGCGCCGCTCAAGTTCTTCGATCGAAGGGGGGAGGATAAAAATCAGAACACTGTCATCGAATACTCTCTTGATGTTCAATGCGCCCTCTGTATCCACATCCAGTAAAACGTCAAGGCCTGAGGAAATCCATGACCTCAGGCTGGCCGCCGACGTCCCGTAATAACGTCCGTAAACCAGAGCCCACTCGACCATCTCGCCGCGTGAAATCATATCCTTGAATTCGGCCTCATCAACGAAAAAATAATCCACACCGTCCTTTTCATCGCCTCTTGGCGGCCTCGTAGTATGGGAAACCGAATACATGGTAGAGAGTGTATACTCTCTCAAGGATTCTATGATGGTCGATTTTCCGGTGCCGGAAGGTGCGGAAAATACAAAAAGCTGTCCGTTCATGATCAATCGTTTACATCTTCCCTGGTCAGCGCGCAGGTCGGCCCGAACCTCTGGGCAAGAGTCTCGGTCTGAACCGCGGAAAGAATTACATGGTTGCTGTCGGTGATAATGATGGATCGCGTGCGGCGCCCCTGTGTGGCGTCGATCAGCCGTTTTTCCTCCCGTGCCTCGTCCCTGAGCCTTCTTATCGGCGCGGCGTTGGGTGAAATGATCGCAACAACCCTCAGGGAAACCACTGAATTGCCGAAACCCACATTGACCAGTTTTGAACTCATACCGTTCTCCATTGCTATTCCAGTTTCCATCCGGCATTTCCGGATGGATACTACTCTATGTTTTGAACCTGTTCCCTGATTTTTTCCAGTTCGGCCTTCATTTCCACCACCAGGGATGAAACGAGGCTGTCAGAAGCTTTGGAACCAATCGTGTTGACTTCACGGTTCATTTCCTGCAACAGGAAATCGAGCCGTCTGCCCAGGGCTTCACTGCTGTCCAGGAAAGCTTTGAACTGCGCGAGGTGGCTCCCGACCCTCACCACTTCTTCGGTGACATCCATCCGGTCCGCAAAATAGGCGACCTCCTGGGCCATCCGCCATTCATCCACCGGAACATCCCCGGCGAGCCGTGAAATATTTTCCTTCAGCCTGGAAGCAGCCGCATCGACCACCTCCGGTGCTCTTGATTCAACCTGAGAAGCATAATTCTGAATGGTCCTGAGACGCATCTCGATATCGGCCCGGATCGCATCGCCCTCTGCAGATCTCATCTGGTCGAACGAATCGAGCGCCTCGGTCATGGCGTCGAAGATTGGAACTTTCAAAGCTTCAATATCGAATTGCAACGGCTTGACGATCAAGACATCCTTCATCTGGCAAAGCGTCTCGGCTCGCAATGTTCCATCAAGCCCATAACGTTTTGCAAGCTCTGAGGCAATTTTCACGTAGGAATCGGCCAGAGAATCGTTCAAGGCAAGCTCGACCGGGCTTTCCTGTGCCCCTGAATCCAGTTGAACCGCGATCTCCACACGGCCCCGGCTCACTCTTGCGCCCACAAGGGATTTCAATTCAGACTCGATACCTTGAATGATTTTGGGTAATTTTAAATTAATATCACGATATCTATTGTTTAGAGATCTAATTTCAATGCAAAGAAGTAAATCATTCCATCGATATTCGGCTCTGCCATATGCAGTCATGCTTTTAACCAAAATTTACAGCTCCTTTCCCTTTGACTCCATATCCTCCCTGGCGGTCCGGATTTGATCCACGGCGCGGGTTGAACGCAACTGGGCCATGTAACGTGTTCGAAGTTCGTTGAAATGCGCTGTCATTTCAGGTGCGGCGTAATCCGGGTAAGTCCAGTTCAACGTCCTGAAACTCCCGCGTGAGAAAACCAGTGTAAGATCTGCGTAGACTCCTTTTCCCAGATAAATTCGATGGATATAATTCTTCCCCGTTGCCAGCACAAGCCGTTCGGCACAAAGATACCCCGGGTCGATATTCACTCTACGGCGGCCGGCAACCGTGTAATCCACCTCGATTTCATGAGCGGCGAGTTTGACATCCACGAGGGACTCGGGAGGAATCAACCGCTCGAAAGCGCAAAACCTGCGGTGCAGGGGCCAGCCCATTTCTTTTTCATAGTACCTGGTTCGATCGAACATAAGCGGAGGGCTCCGCCAGTCCACCGGTCCGAACCTGGAGGCAAGCCTTTCCTCCACTTCACCGATGAGCATGGAATCGGAAGCGAAGGCCCCGGAAAAAAGCTTCACAGGATCAGACTGTGTCAATTCACTCAATTTCACCCCCTTGAAAACGCTTTTTCCAACAAGGCCACCTGCCGCCGTTCACCGCCAGTTTCAGCTCCTCGGCGCTAACCACGGATGTTCCCAGCTGGCCCACAACAATGCCGGCTGCGAAATTTGAAAGAAGTGCCGCGGAGTGCAGGTCCAGGCCGGATGCGAGCGCCACGCTGAACGTGCCGATGACGGTATCGCCGGCCCCGGTCACATCAAAAACCTGCTTCGCAACGGTTGGTATGTGAGAAGGCCTTTTATCTCTCTCAAACAGGGTCATTCCGTCTTTTCCCTGAGTGATCAGCACTGAGCGGCAACTCAGCCTTTGAAGCATCGTCTTTCCAGCCTTGTGCAACGTCTGTTCATCGACGATCTCGAACCCACAGAAGGCCCCTGCTTCATGGTGGTTGGGTGTAATCACGTCAACATCGTGGTAGTATTGAAAATTGCCCGTTTTGGGATCCACTGCGATTTTTACCGGATCGGCGGAGTTTTTGGAAGTGAGTGCCCGCAGATGTTCCATCACGGGCGCCGACACCATCCCCTTGCCGTAATCGCTTACAACCACAAGATCTACGGAGCGGAGTCTGTCTGAAAGGAACTCCTTGATTTTTTCAATGGTTTCGGCCTCCGGGATGCCACGGCGTTCACAATCGAAGCGCACCACCTGCTGCCCACGGGCCACGACCCTCGTCTTGACACTCGTGGGCCTGCCGGATTCCGCGAACACCCCGTCGGTATTCACCGGCATTCCAGAAAGTTTGGCATTTATTTCTCTTCCCGAATCATCATCACCCACCACCCCGCAAAGCAGCGAGGCGGCCCCAAGAGTCGTTATGTTGTTCACGACATTAGCGGCCCCCCCGCACATCGTGCTTTCCCGGCACACATCCACAACGGGCACCGGGGCTTCCGGAGATATCCTAGAGACATCCCCCCAGAGATATCTATCGAGGATGATATCGCCGACAACCATGATTCTGGCGGTGGAAAATCTATTTATATA
>DSCZ01000314.1 GCA_011048855.1 Desulfobacteraceae bacterium
CCCCACGCAACGCTATCAAAACCCGAATTGTATGTCTAGCCCCTTTTTGCGAAAAAATATTTTTTCACTCCAACCGAAATCCTTGATAGACTTCAATCTGCGATAACGTGCTTCAGGGCTGACCCCTATAGCAGTTTCCATCCGGCATTTCCGGATGGGCACGAGCTATCAGCTGTCAGCTATCAGCTCGCGGAAAAAAAGCACTACATGAAAAATAGACGATACCGATGCCGACACCGATACCCACACTTACACTTACACCGGCCGTGCGGGCCAGGCCAGAATTTCATTTCGGCACTCTAAAAAGATCGATGGCGATTACGACAACGACAACCGTTCCGCTTGTGCTCCACTGACAACGACTGAGCTCCAGGCGAGTAAAGGCCGGGGCGGGGGTTTGCCGGAGGGAAATCATTGGGGAAGGGGTTAAAAAGTATGGACACACGAGCAAAAAATGTCTATAGTCGATTCGATTTTCGAGCCACCGTAGCTCAGATGGCAGAGCACCTCACTCGTAATGAGGATGTCCGCGGTTCGATTCCGCGCGGTGGCTCCATTTCAAACCACTGCAGTTTTGTGAAAACACTCGATTGGTTTTATGGTCCCGGGGACGCTTGAAAGGCACTGGGGGCTGTTGACCGCATTTTCAGGGGAACCAGGAACATGGAATCGATTCGTGACTATTTCGAATGCAACGAATGCGGAAACAGGCATTTCAAGCTAGTGTATACCTTCAGTCTCCGGTTTCATCGTGTAAATTTTTCGGACCACCTGATTTACGACAGGATTAAAGAAGAATTCTACCAGTGCACAAAATGCCAGAAAACCTTCTCGAAGGCGGAAATTGAAGAAGGTCTGACGAAAATCAAGGACACTCGCAAGGAAAAATGATTAAAACCTTATCTGGTAGTTCTCAACATGGACGTCGTCGCTTGTTTCGATGACGATCCTTCTTTTTATTCTCCTTTCCAAATCCACAAGCGATTCCTGTTCTTCTTCCATAAGAACGGTTTCAACCGCAGGATGAACCTGGATGACGGCCTGCCCCCCGGGGCCGAGCGTCGCACATTCTCTTTCCAGTTCCCTGAAGATTTCATAACAGATCGTCCTCCTCGATTTCAAGCTCCCCCTGCCCTCGCAGTAAAGGCAGGGCTCGGTAAGAAGTGCATGGAGGTTGGCCGAAGTCCGTTTCCTGGTCATTTCTATCAAGCCGAGTTCGGACATGGGAAGCACGTTGCATGTGGCCTTGTCTCCGCTCAATGCATCTTTGAGCGCAAAAAACACTTTTTCCCGGTTTGCTTTCTTCTCCATATCGATCACGTCGATGACTATAAGCCCCCCGATATTCCTCAGCTTAAGCTGGTACGCAATTTCCTTGACAGCCTCCAGGTTTGTTTTGAGGATCGTCTCTTCCAGGTTTCGAGCGCCCACATAGCTGCCGGTGTTGACATCAACTACAGTCAACGCCTCGGTATGATCTATGACTATATATCCGCCGGATTTGAGCCATACCTTTTTATTCAGGGCCCTGCTTATCTCCACTTCTATACCGAAAGCATCGAATATAGGCTCGGCTCCCTCATAGAGTTCCACCGAATACCTGAGCCCCGGAGCGAACGTGTCGATAAACTCCATGATCCTGTCATACTGCTCAGGGGAATCAATGATAAGTCTGTCAACCTCGCGGGTGAAAAGATCCCTCACCGCTCGAAGGGATATGCTGAGATCTTCATGCAGGAGTCCCGGCTCTGTGAGCTTTTCCATTTTGTTCTGGATATTGAACCACAGTTTTTCGAGAAAATCCGCTTCAGCCTTGAGTTTTTCCCTGGAGGTGCCTTCGCTGACGGTTCGAATTATGAAACCCATCTTTGAAGCCCGGATCTCCTCCATCAGCGATTTGAGGCGATCCTTTTCCCCAATGGATTCTATGCGTCTGGAAACCCCGATATGGTCGACGGTGGGAAGCAGCACCAGGTGACGCCCCGGAAGCGAAACGTGCGAGGTTATCCGTGCACCTTTCTTCCCCAGAGGTTCCCTGGAAACCTGGACCATGATATCCTGCCCTTCACGCAGGATTTCATCTATGCAGCAAGCCGGGCAGCGGCAAAAGGACCGACCGTGATAGGGACCCTCGTCGCCGTTTTCGCCGATCCCTTCGCCCCCTGTCCCGTTGCACTGCCACGACCGGTAATCCCGGTTCACATCCGACACGTACAGAAAAGCGGTTCGATCCAGACCTACATCCACGAATGCGGCCTGCATTCCAGGGAGCACCTTGACGACACGACCGCGGTAAATATTGCGCAGAAGCTGCTGGCCGGAGTTTCTCTCGGTGTAGAGCTCGGTGACCGCTCCTTTCTCGACCAGAGCCACTCTGGTTTCATAGGGACGGACATGGATGATGAGTTCGACGGCCATACCGGGGTTCCTCCCCGCCTTTGGGATCAATCGATCGGGCCCGCCGCCGCTTTTACTCTTTCAAAATCTGGCCGGTTTTAAGCACCCCCAGGCCTTCTGTTGACGAAAGATTCAAATCGAAGACCCGGGCGATTATTTCGGCGGGCTTGAGCATAGGGCCGGCATTGTGAGCGATCCTGATGTCAACTTCAGATGACGAAACCAGCGTCATCGTTTTCACGATCGCTCGCATATCGACGTTATGCTGCCCCTTTTTATCGATTTTTACAACATGAAAATGGTCTGCCTGAATAAACTCCTCCATCGCCCTTTTTTCCAGGACTTTTCCCGGTACGGTGACACGGTAGCGGCTTTCCTCTAAATGGACACTTTTCGAACCCGTGTGCATGGTTTCGACCATCGTGACCGTTATCCCGGCAGGCAGCCGGCTGTTGATTTTCTCCCTCACGGTGTCCACAGGCGGTGACCCCGCAACCCGTATCACCGCCGTTTCATGAACGCTTTCGGTACCGACCGGAAGTGCTCCCGCAAAAGAAATCCTCGGCTTTGGATGAAATCCGCCGGAATGCACGAGCGGGAGGCCGGCCCTTCGAAATGCACGCAAAAATGCCTTTACAAGTTCAAGGTGCCCCAGGTGCCTGGCCTCGTTCAACTTGGTATAGGTAAGGCGGTAGACCGTTTCAATCGAGCTCCCACCCTTTTCAACAACCACAGACGAGGGAGGATCCCAATTCATTATCTCCACCGGCCGGACCTCCTCGCCGTCACAAACACCACAATTAAGGCAGGTTTTTCTGCAGTCCGGGGTATACTGTCCGGATTGCGCCCGAATCCACTCCCGCCTCAGGTAATCCTTGCTTACGCCCGAATCGATGTGATCCCACGGAAGGACTTCATCGGGCAGGCGTTTACGATGGAGGTAAAAATCAGGATCTATACCGGTTCTATCGAAGGCTTTCCGCCACAGATCCAGATTCAGCTTTTCACTCCAGGCATCGAAACGAGCCCCCAGGCGCCACGCTTCAATCACAGCCGGAAGAAGGCGGCGGTCTCCCCGGGAAAAAACCCCTTCCAGCCAGCTTATTTCGGGCTGGTTCCATTTCACCCTGACACCTCTGCATCGCAGATCTTCCCGGATCCGTGTCAGACGTTCCGCTGCTTCAACGATGGAGAGCTGGGGGCACCACATGAACGGGGTATGAGCCTTGGGTACGAACCCTGCGACGCTGACATTGAGGTTGTTCCGCTTTCCGCCCCCCGGCGCCTGCGCGAGGATACGTCTTGAAAGTCTTGAAATCTCTGCAATATCTTCTTCCCGTTCCATCGGAAGCCCGATCATGAAATAAAGTTTTATAAGGTTCCATCCGGCCCGGTAAACCGTCCTTGCAGTCTTGAGTATTTCCTCCTCGCTCAGTCCCTTGTTTATAATCCGGCGGAGTCTTTCGCTTCCCGCTTCGGGGGCCATGGTAAAACCGGTTTTGCGGACCCGTTTGATTTGCTCCATCAACGGCCTTCCGACGCTGTCCATCCTGAGCGATGGAAGGCTCACTGCGATATGTTCCGAACTGTACCTATCCATAAGGCAGGTGAGCAGTTTTTCTATACAGGTGTGGTCCCCGGCGCTCAAAGAAAGCAACGACAACTCGTCGTACCCTGTTGCACGCAACGCATCTTCGGCATATGAAATGACTGCGGCCGGATCCCGCTCCCTGACCGGCCGATAAATCATCCCGGCCTGGCAGAACCGGCAACCCCTGGTGCAGCCTCGGGAAATCTCGACGGAGATCCGGTCGTGCACCAGTTCGGTGTGAGGAACGACCTGCCGGACAGGGTAAGGCTGCCGGTTCAGATCGGGTACGATCGCCTTGCGGGCCACGGCCGGCGACCGGCCATTCGAAGTGATTTCCGAAATGGAGCCGTCCGAAAAATAGCGGACCGAGAAATCCGAAGGAATATAAACCCCGGGAACACTGCGCAGCCTGTCAACCACTCCGGCCTTTTCCTGCGGGCCACGCCCACCCGCATCCCTGACGATACGGCATATTTCGACGCTGACCTCTTCGCCGTCCCCTATCACGACCGCATCGAAAATTCCCGCAACCGGCTCCGGATTGAAACAGGCCGGCCCGCCTGCGATCACTAAAGGCCAACGATCTCCGTGGTCGGCCGAATCGAGTCCGATCCCCCCCAGTTCCAGCATCGTCAGAACGTTCGTAAAACATAGTTCATGCTGCAGGCTGAAACCCACTATATCGAATTGAGAGAGAGAGCGCCCGGTTTCAAGACCGGCAAGTTTAATAGCGCGGGCCGAAAGCTCCCTTTCCATGTCAGTCCATGGGCAAAAGACCCTTTCGGCGGCCAGCCATTCGTAACCGTTGAG
>DSCZ01000592.1 GCA_011048855.1 Desulfobacteraceae bacterium
CAACTTACCACCAGAGACTGCGAGAAATTCCAGCTCCTCGCGGTCCAGGATCCGGATACAGGCTCCGTCGATCGAAATCAACCCACGGCTGCTCATACGACCCAGGATCCGGGAAAGGGTTTCGGGGATGGTTCCCAGCAATGCAGCCAACTGGCTTTTCGTGATATCCAGATCCAATCGGCTTGCCCCACCCAACCTGTCGCTCAGGTAAAGTAAATAAGCCGCGACTCTGCCGGGGACTTCCTTCAGCGACAGGTCCTCAACCATGCGCGTGAAGATGCGGAGTCTTACAGACAGAACAGCCAGCATGTTGAGGGCGATATCCGGATTCGACTTTATCAGCGAAACAAAAGCATCGCGCGGAAAGAACAATGCCATGGACGCCTCCAGGGCTTGTGCACCGGCTGGAAAATGTTTCCCTGAAAACAACGCCACCTCCCCAAAAGGCTCTCCCGGGCCGAAAATATGAAGAATTTGCTCCTTCCCCTCGAGGCTCAGCTTGAATATTTTTACCCGTCCCGATGCAAGGACGTAAAAACCGTTCCCTTCATCGCCTTCTGAAAAAATCACGGCCCCTTTAGAAACCTCGCGTACCACTGCTATACTCCCGACCTGGGAAAGCTGGCTTTCCGGAAGACCTTCAAAAAACGGCACCAACGACAGTATCTGCAGCAGGTTCATCTATCCTCCCGGCCCGCGTTCACCGCGGCAATGTGATCCATATCGGCACTTTTTCACCAATTTTTGACCTAAGTCAAGGACTCGTTTCATTTTCTCTGTAAATTATATTTAAAAAATTCCACCGGCTGCCGCCTGAATGACCGGCGCTTTCCGCCGGAGAAAGGGGAATCCAAAATGAAATGTCCAGGACAGGACAGCAGATACTGGAAACCCGGTGCAATATTTGAAGAATGCTGCCCCCACTGCGGGACCATGCTGGAATTCTTCAAAGACGACGTCTCCAGGTTATGCAGAAAATGTGGGAATCGTATCGTCAATCCGCACATGGATTTTGGATGTGCCGCCTATTGCCGGCATGCGGCCAAATGCCTTGGTTCACTGCCGCCTGAAGCCGTCTCCGGAAGCTACGAATTGATTAAGCAACGTATAGCGATCGCAGTAAAAAAAGCTCTGGGTAAAGACTTCAAAAGCATAGGCCGTTCAGCCAGAGCTGCAGCGCATGCCGAACGCCTGGCCAGGGAGGAGAAGGGGGATCCTGCCGTGATCACCGCTGCTTCCCATCTGATTTATATCGATGCCGAAACCGCCGGGGAAATTCTGGACCATGTAGGCGCTCCGGAGGGAATAACCGATGAAATACTGACCATAGTCAAGCGCAGGAAACATCCGGCGGAAAACGAATCAACCAACTTCAAGGCCGTTTCCGACGCTGGAGTCCTTTCACAAATCGAAGCCGCGGTGAATTCGGACAAAACCGAATCCGGCGAAATCGACCGCCTGTCATCCAGATTGGTCACAATTACCGGAAAAAAAATAGCGGAAGAAATGACCACCAAATTAAACAAGTAAGTTTATGTGGTATTTAGGAGATGGATAAATGAAACAGATAAGAAAAATAATTAAAATTGATGAAGAATTGTGTGATGGATGCGGACAGTGTGTCCCTGCCTGCGCGGAAGGAAGCATCAAGATGGTCGACGGCAAAGCAAGGCTGGCGGCGGAAAACCTGTGTGACGGCCTCGGAGCCTGCCTGGGGGATTGTCCGAAAGGTGCGCTCTCCCTGGAAGAACGGGAAGCCGATTCTTTCGACGAAAACGCTGTGGCCGAATATCTGGCGGCATCAGACTGCCAAGGGGATGCCCATGGTTTAATCCAGCCGATTGAACCCGAAAACACGGCATCTTCCGAGAAAAAAGAAAATCCGAAAAGTTCCAGGCTGGGTCACTGGCCCGTTCAAATCAATCTTGTGCCGGAGCATGCCCCATTTCTGAAGGATGCAGACCTTTTAGTGACCGCCGATTGTGTACCTGTCGCTTATCCATCGTTCCATCAAGACTTTCTGGATGGAAAAGTGGTTATGTTGGGCTGCCCAAAATTTGATGACAAAAGTGCATATTTAAAAAAATTTATAAATATATTTAAAAACAATAAAATTAGAAGTATTAAGGTTGTCGACATGGAAGTCCCGTGTTGTTCTTCCCTTCCCGGCATTGTCAAAAAAGCTCTTGAGCATGCAGGGGTTGCACTTCCGGTAACCGAGGTGACCATATCGACCGCAGGAGAAATTCTTTCGGGCCGCCCGTTTCCAACCCGCTGTTGCTCTTGACACTGCACCCCACTTTGCCTATTCTGAACAGGTTAAAAACTCGCTGTTTTTTTATTTTTTTCCATCGGGAGGCGTACGCATCATGCGGATAATGTTGATCGGACAGGGGCCTTTCGGGTCGAAGGTTCTGGAATCCCTCCTTGCGAGAGGTGAAGATATAGTATGTGTTCATTCCCCACCCGACCGGGCTGCAGGGCGGATTGACCCACTGAAGGCACTCGCCGTTCAAAAAGGATTGCCATTGCGGCAGCCTTCGACTTACCGGGATGAAAAAATTTTCGACGATTACCGGTCCTTTCAGCCTGAATTGACCGTCATGGCTTTTGTCACGGCGATCATACCGTCCAAATTTTTTCACGTGCCTGAAAATGGCGCCATTTGTTACCATCCTTCGATCCTCCCGCGCCATCGTGGCGCAAGCGCGATCAACTGGGCGATAATAATGGGCGATACGACCACCGGCCTGACGATTTTCCATCCGGACGGAGGTATAGACACGGGTCCGATAATTCTACAGAAAACCATTCAAATCGGCCCGGACGACACCACAGGAAACCTTTACTTCAATCACCTTTTTCCAATGGGGGTGGATGCCATTCTTGAAACCGTGGACATGATCAAAAGCGGAACGGCTGAAGCGGTCCCGCAGTCTGAAGAAGATGCCACCTACGAGCCCCCCTGCGACGATCGCGTGGCAGGCATAGACTGGAGCATACCTGGCCCGCACCTATATAATCTTGTCAGGGGCTGCGACCCCCAGCCGGGCGCATATGCATTTCTAAAGGGTGAAAAAATCCGGTTCTATAATGCATCATTCCATCCAGAACCGTCCACAGTACCTCCCGGCACGATAACAGACATTAACAAAAATGGAATCACAATCGCGTTGGACGGGGGGACTTTAACCATCGGAAAAGTCCGTTCCGCGAAAGCCGGCAAGTTGAATGCAGTCGAATTTGCGGCGAATTCCGGATTAAAGGCCGGAGAAGTTTTTATCAGGCTGCAATAGTGCAAATGCCGTATTACCGTCGTGCCTGTGAGTTTTTCAAAAGGAAAGTCCTCTATGGGTCAGGAAGCCGGCATCATCGAAAATAAGAGCAGCGCTGGACCAGAAACATCCCTGCAACCTGGAGGGAAAGTCAAACTCGAGGTTTACGGAGAAGAAATGATCGAAAAGGTCGTCAAACAGAGCGGCAACAGCGGCCGGGTTTACCTTCCACCCAACTGGGTTGGATGCAGGGTCAAAATAATAAAGCTCGGCAAGCATGAAGAACCGGCATGAGAATACAACCTGCGCATTCATAAATACTGGAACCCCGGGTAACGGCGTACCGGACTTTATCGCGGCCGCCGGTTTCTCCGGGACAGGCCCTGAAGGCAAGGGTGACAGGCTGTTATGCAAAATATAGTGATCAGAGAGGCGAGGCCGGCGGACTCAGAAGCCATGAACCGGATACTTTCGGATGTCTCCAGGAATTCCCCTGAAGTGGATTTCAAAAAGATAACCTCCGGCCGGCCACGCAGCGGAGAAAACGCCAACCTTGTCGCGGAAGTCGACGGCGAGATCATCGGTTTCATGATAAGTTATATATTTGATGGTGGTTTCGGACTGGAGCGCAGCGCCTGGATCGCTACTCTCGGAGTTTCTCCTGCGTGCATGGGGAAAGGAGTCGGCACCCTGCTTGCCCGAGAGCTCATGTCCATTTACAGACGCAGATCCGTCAAACACCTGTTCACCGCCGTGCGTTGGGATTCAGTGGATCTTCTTTCTTTTTTCAAAACACTTGGATTCGACCGAAGCGACTTTATAAACCTGGGCAAAAAACTTTGACCGTGCCAGCTGCCGGGATCTTCAATACAAGGAGGATAATATATGTATGTAGGCAGAATAATGCACAGGGAACTGGTGACCGTTCCTCCGGATACCCCGCTCGATAAAGCACGCGACATAATCGCCGAAAAAGCTATTTCACACCTTCTCATCGTCGACCACGGAGGAAAATTGGTTGGATTGGTTTCGGACAGAGATATCAGGCAGAGCTGGGCTTCGCCTGCAACTTCCCTGAGCAAACAAGAGCTCAACTACCTGCTCGGCAAAATCAATCTGGGAATGATCATGGTGAAGAAAATCGTTACGGTCGGCCCTGAAACAACCATCGAGCGCGCCGCCTTGATCATGCAGCAGAATCGAATCAGCGCGTTACCGGTTCTCGAGCAGGAAAAACTGGTCGGCATCATCACGACCACCGACGTTATGGAGGTTTTACTGAGAGCCATCGGCATTGACAACGATAGTTTCAGATTCGTCTTGGTGGTGAAGGACAGGGTCGGCTGCATCGCCGACATTTCGAGAATCCTGAAAGAACAGCAAATCAATATCCGAAGCCTGGTAAGCCTTCCTGAAAAAGATTATCCTGGAGTCTATCAGCTGGTGATGAGGGTCAGGGCGGACGATGGGCGCAAGGCCGTCGAATGCCTGGAAAAAGCTCATTTTCGTGTTCTAACC
>DSCZ01000051.1 GCA_011048855.1 Desulfobacteraceae bacterium
CTATAAGACAAAATATAGTCTGGAGAACCAGTCGACGTTATAACTATATCTGCATCCAGCAGCCGGTATTCCAATTCCTTGAGCTCCGCGGCCACGGCGTTGAAGCAGCGCGCAATCCGACTTGCATGTTCAAATGTGCGATTCGCTACCACCAGCGAGGCGGCCCCCTGACCCATCAAATGGCGCGCTGCAAGTTCGGCCATTTCACCGGCCCCTATGAGCAGCACTTTTTTGCCTTCCAGCCTGTCAAAAATCTTTTTGGCCATTTCAACGGCGGCATAGCCAACGGAGACGGCTGCTTCACAGACACCGGTTTCTGTCCTGACACGTTTTGCCACGTGAAAGGCCCGGTGCATGAGGCGGTTCAATATAACCCCCGAGGTTTTTCCAGCAACGGAACATGCATATGCCTGCTTTATCTGCCCCAGGATCTGTGGCTCCCCGACTATCATCGAATCCAGGCTCGAGGCAACCATAAAAATATGCCTGACGGCATCGGCATCGACCAGCCTGTAGACAAAACGCTGAAGTTCGTTTTGTGAAAGGCCACCTGTCCGGGCCATCACCGAAAGCAACGCCTCTTCAGCGCGTCCAGGATTTTCCGCGACGACTACTGCTTCGATCCTGTTGCAGGTGGAAATAAACAACGCCTCCTTTACAGCGCTGCATTCATGCAAAAGTCCTTGCGCCGCGGTTCCGTTTCCGGTTTCCACTGCGAGACGTTCGCGCAGCGAAACCGGGGCCGTTTCGTGGTTCATCCCTATGTTCAATATAACGTTCATTTCAAATCCCCGGCACCGGAGAGCCGAAGCTGTGATATCCTCCGAACCACATACCCACACCGATAAATGTAAACATCACCATTCCGAAACACGCAATAGCCATGATGGCCGCACGTCTTCCACGCCAGCCGACTGCCAGCCGCTCATGAAGCAATGCAGCATACAGCAGCCACGTTATCAGCGACCAGACCTCTTTCGGGTCCCAGTGCCAGTATGAACCCAGTGTATACCAGGCATAAACTGAACCCGTAATCATGCCGGCAGTAAAGAACGGAAAACCGTAAATCACCGCGTAGCGTCCCAGCATATCCAAAGTTGCAAGCGAAGGAAGTCGATTGAAGAACGGACCGAAATCCTTTTTTTTTATGTGGCGCTCTTGCAGGAGATACATTATTCCGGCGAGAAAAGCGATGGCAAAAAGGCCGTTGCCCATAAAGGTGGCCGCTACGTGAAGAGCGAGCCAGATTCCTTTGAAATCCGGGGTCGGCGTAGTTGCAACCTTGGGCATCAGTGCCGACAGTAGCATCAGCATGGCAGCCATCGGCGCCGCGAAGCCGGCCAGGGCGATAATGCGGAAACGGGCCTGGAAAAGCAAATAAGCACATATTATGCTCCAGGCAAACAGAGAGAAAGCGGCCCTGAAATTGACCCCCGGAGCGGGCGGAAGTGAGCCGTAGAGATAGATCAGGTAAAGGGTGTGACTTGCGAAACCCACCGTGAGAACCCTGAGGGAAACCTTGAACACCCACTTTTTCTGCGAGACCAGGTGGACTATGAAGCCTCCCGACGCGACAATTTCAAGCAGCAATGCAAGATAAAACCACAGGGCCGTCATTTCAAAAATCCGAATGTTTTTCGATGGATTCAGGTGAATGTAACACCGTTGCGCACAGCGCCTCTATGTCTACATCGGCAGGCAGGACCCGGCGAAGCTCTTCTTTCACCTGTTCCCCGTCGCCCGCCCGAACGGCTTCGAGCAGTCCGCCTTCGACCAATTCATGAAATATCCTGCTGTTTTCTTCGGATGTCGCTTCGAGGCGAAGCAAATGCTTCCTTACACGTCCAAGCAAAGCGAGATATGACTCATATTCAAGTCCGAATTTCGTTTCCAGCTGCCTCCTGATTTTTGCCGCAAGAGCCGGGCTGTTTCCGGAAGTCGACACTGCAATCGTTAAAGCGCCCCTGCGGACGACTGCGGGGACAATGAAAGTGCAGTCGGAGGGTTGGTCCACCGCGTTTATCGGCAGCTCCCTTTCCCGGGCCGCGGCGCTCACCATTCGGTTTGTCTCCTTGTCATCGGTCGCAGCAATCACCAGGCGCATTCCATCCAGATGTGAGGGGGTGAATTCCGAACCGAGCAGGTGGATCCTTCCTTCCGACAGCAGAACTTCCAGTGCGGGATGTAATTTTCTGCTTAAAATATTCACATGCGCCCCGTGCTCAAGCAGGGTTTCTATTTTTCTGAGCGCAACGGATCCGCCCCCAACAACCAGGACCTCGGCGCCTTCTATATCGACGAAAATGGGATAATACTTAGGCATGCCAATTCTCCGCCGGTGCGAACGCAGCTTTTTTTCACACCGCTCCGGGTTTACTATGTTTCAGATATAGCGGTCAACCATGTCCCTGATGAAATTTTCCACCGCGTCGGGACCCTCTTTTTGAGAAACCTCTCGTATGAGCCCACTGAGCTTATTGTAGGTAACCGGATCGGCTGCCAGATCAGCGGTCGATTTGTAAGCCCCCCCTCTTCGCCCTACCCTGTAAACCAGCCTGTCGGTTTCAGACAGCTGCTGGTACCGTTTTATCACCCGGAGCATTTTTTCCTTATCTTCCGGCAGACAGCCTTCTACTTCCTCCAGCAGATTCATGATGTGGTCGCTTGTAACAGTGCTCGAAATACCGTCGAGATTTTCTACCATTATCCTGATTTCTTCTACCACCATATCATCGCTTTGCATCGTGAATGTTCCCTTCTCTATTTCCTGGTAAAGGGGGATTCTTCCGGGGACACGCAAACTCCTCAGGCGGATGAAATCCGGATTTATTCCATTCAGCACTCTCGCGGTTTCCAGCGCGTGTTCGCGCCACATCTCCTGCCCTCCCAGTCCGGGCATGACATATTCGGACAACTCTATGCCCGCTTCACGCACCTTCAATCCGGCCTCCAGATGTTGGGCGGATGTAACTCCCTTTCGGATGAATTTCAGCACCCTGTCCGATCCGCTTTCAAGTCCGATGTGTATCCTGTTCAAACCCGCTTTTTTCAGGCGTTTGAGCGCCTCTACAGATTTACCGACCAGTGTTCTCGACCTGGCATAGGTGGTTACTCTTTTGATTTCAGGGAATTTTTCTCGAAGGAATTCAAGAATTTCCACAAGATTGTCTACGGGAACTATTAAATTGTCGGCGTCTTGGAGAAAGCAATCGTTCGTTCCGTAATAAAGCCAGGCTGCAACGTTTCGGTAGCTGTCGCTGTAAAGCTCCGGCGAGGAGAAAACATTGCCGACTACGCGATCATCGACCCGGCCCTCCACGCCAAGCTTCGAAGAGGCTGCGTACAGCTCGTCGGCGATTTCCCTGGCGGCCTCAATATCTTTCTTGATTTCATCTATTGTTCGCAGGGAAAATTTTCTTTTCTTGTAAACCGGGCAGAACATGCACCGGTTCCATGGGCAGTTTCTTGTAATGCGCAATAAAAGGCTGCGTGCCTCGTTGGGTGGTCTGATCGGGCCCTGTTCGAATTCTTTTCGGCCTGCGACCGTCATGTATGAATCCTCCTTTTTTGAACCCGGCTCCGAGCGCACCGGGGAGATCTTTTATCACTATATCTTCTAAGACAGATCAACGAAAATAGCAACATCGGGTCGAAACACCCGCCGCTGATTTTCCCGTATCGGTATCATTTCATCGAAATGATTTCAGTGACTGCGCCCATATCCATATCCATATATCTATCGCATTCAGTTCCTCCAGGATTCAACAGATCAAAGATCCGGGAAAATGATTTCTCAACGAAAATTTCACCTTTTTCAGGATGCCGCCTCTTTACCCCGTATACTATCGATTTCAGTTCTTCTTCATCCAGTCTGTTCATCATGCTTTTCGTTGCGTAAACACCGCCATGCCCGGCCATGCTGCTTAGACATACCGCCCGGGTGATCGAATCCCCGAGCGCAGCAAGCTCAAGATTCCGTGGCGTCTGTATTGTCCCCAGGTATGCCCTGCCTTCATCCATGCCCATATTCATGTAAAGTTCGTTGGTCCACCCTTTTCTCATTTGCCATTCGTTACTGATTATTCTAATTATTTCTAATACTTTAAGAGCACATTTTAATCCATTTGTTATATAATTGACTGCTGCCTTCTTTACAAAACAATGGAGTATCCCGCTACCTTCATGGGTAACGCGTACACCGTTATAGGAATGAAAAATTTCATCCATATCCTGCCACAATCTGTTAATAAGCTCGAAATATTCAGCCGATGGGAGCTCGGCTCTGATCTTTGCGGAATTTTCCAAATCGGCGGCCAGAACGCAGACGGAAAGAAAAGAAGGCGTGGAATGGTGCATGGATTCCCGAATTTCACTTTCTCTGTTTGAATGCGGTCTTTCGGGAAGGAATGATTCTTCCGTATCTTCGTTGTCTTTGACAGTTTCAGCTGAAAGAACGCTTACGATTTCTTCCATCGTTTTGCCCCCGCGTTTCATTGCCTGCACATCGCGGACCCTTTCAATAACCCAGGTCGGGAAATAGCCGATTTTCGTGGGACCTTCGTCTCTTTGCTGTGGAGTACGAACCAATGGCCGGGGAAGAATTCCATATTTAACATAATTGTTTAAAGTGGCCCTTGATATGTTTGTTTTTTTTATTATTTCTTTGCTCGTCACAAGGTTATTTTCCATCCATCATTCCTCCTTGCGGGGTTTATAGAGGAGACCTTATACAATAAGGGTCTAAAATGCCGGGTGGTGGACAGTAACTTTAGACAGTATAATTC
>DSCZ01000481.1 GCA_011048855.1 Desulfobacteraceae bacterium
GTCAGCTCCGTATCCAGATCCAAAACGAGCTTCGCGTGGATGGTGATAAAGCTCTTGGCTTTGGTCTCGAAAATTTCGAACCACCTCAGTCATATGCAAGTACCTAACCGGAAATTGCTGACTATCAACGACTCATTTTATGCCTGCCAAGGAGAAAAACATGTTCAATTATAAAAATGTGCGGCCTGAACTTGAATCGATCGGGTTGAGGAACCTGGCCGGGGTCTACTGGAATGCCAACACCCCCATGCTTTATGAAGAAATAATCCGGAGAAGGGAAGGTTTGATTGCGCACCTGGGACCTGTAGTCGTCCGGACGGGCCACCACATGGGCCGGTCGCCCGACGACAGGTACATCGTAAAGGAGCCTTCTTCGCTCGAAAAAGTTTGGTGGGGAAAGGTAAACAAAGGCATCGACGAGCAACATTTCGATCAGCTTCTATACCGGCTCGATGCCTATGTCCAGAACAAGGAGCTGTTCGTACAGGACTGCTTCGCCGGCGCGGACAACAAATATCGCATTCCTCTCCGGGTGATCACCGAAACAGCCTGGCACAACCTGTTCGCCCGCAACATGTTTATACAGATAAAAAACCGTGACGAAGCCGACAGGCACAAACCCTCTTTCGTCGTTATCAACCTTCCCCGCTTCCATGCGATGCCGGAAGTGGACAATGTGCGTTCAGAAGCCTTCGTTCTTCTGCATATGGCAAAAAAGCTTGTACTCATAGGCGGCACCAGTTATGGCGGCGAGATAAAAAAATCCGTGTTCACGATGCTTAATTATTTTTATCCTCAGCAATCTGTGCTTCCCATGCACTGCTCGGCGAATGTCGGAGAAAACCTTGACGACGCGGCCATCTTCTTCGGCCTTTCCGGAACCGGCAAGACGACCCTTTCGGCCGATCCTCAACGCCTGTTGATAGGAGACGACGAGCATGGTTGGAGCGAGGAAGGCCTGTTTAATTTCGAGGGAGGCTGCTATGCCAAGGTCATCCGCCTCTCGAAGGAAGCTGAGCCGGAGATATATGAATGCACGCGTAAATTCGGAACCATTCTGGAAAATGTGACTCTGGACAGCAATTCGCGGAGACTCGATCTGGACGACGATTCTCTGACCGAGAACACCCGGGCCGCTTATCCGATCCCCCATATTCCGAGTGCACTCAGGCATGGAGTCTCCGACCACCCGAAAAACGTCATCATGCTGACATGCGACGCTTTCGGGGTCATGCCTCCGGTTGCAAAGCTCACCAAAGAACAGGCCGTCTATCATTTCCTGAGCGGCTACACCGCAAAAGTTGCCGGCACCGAACAGGGTATAAACGAGCCGCAGGCCACGTTCAGTGCCTGTTTCGGGGCTCCGTTCATGGCATTGCCCCCGACAGTATATGCAAGCCTGCTTTCAAAAAAGATCGAGCAGCACGGGGTTTCATGCTGGCTGGTGAACACCGGTTGGTCCGGAGAGCCATACGGCCGCTCCGACCGCATCAGGATCGCCCACTCCAGGGCACTGGTGCGCAATATCGTCAGCGGTGCCCTTGATCGGCAGGAATTCGACAGGGATCAGCATTTCGGGTTTATGGTACCCAGGCAGTGCCCGGGAGTGCCGCCGGAAATATTGAACCCGGCGCAGTCGGCCGCCGACGCCTCGGATTACGCGAACCGTGCCAAGAAGCTTGCCGAAGACTTCAAGGAAAATTTCAGGCAATTCGAAAAAAATGTGTCGCCCGAAATCACATCGGCAATGCCTTAGAAATACTCTGTTTTAGTAATCCCATCTCCACTTGACACCGACTCCGCTTCCGGAGTCGGAGCCCATTTCCGTTTCCAGCGAAAGATTCGGGGAAATTTCAACTTCCACCGACGCCCTGCTGCTGTCAGATCCAACACCCTGCTCCACCTGGAGATAGATTCTGTCATTGATGTATTTCCCGGCCCTGATGGAGGCTTCTCCTTCATTTTCATCAGACTGCATCAGTTCCAGCTGGTCGATCCCGAGCAATTTCCTGGTTTTACCGAATACATCGAGCCCTCCTCCACCGGCAAGGGTCCGCACGGCCTGTGCGAGTTGCAGAGCTTGAAGTGGAGTAAGAGTGTCGAGACTTTTTCCGAACAATAGGCGCGCGAGGATTTCATCCGAAGGGTAAGGCGGGCTGGAACTCAAGCTGATCGACGGTGACGTGGCCGGTCCCGATATGGTCACTTCGGCTGTCATACCTCCCGACGAAGCCCTCCCCTCCACATCGACCAGCGGCGGGGCTCCCGGGGGCCCGCCCAGTTGAATCATACCTCTGGTGAGCGCGAAACGTTTACCCAGCAGGTTGAAATATCCCCGGACCAGGCTGAATCCGCCGGAGACATCCAGGTCAGGGCTTCTGCCTTTCACGTAAACGGTCCCCTTCCATTCGCTGTCAAGCCCCCGCCCTGCAACGAAAAGGCGGCCCGGGCTTTCAAGGCTAAGGTCAACATTCACCGGAAGTGAAGGGGACTTTTCAGATGAGGGACCCGGGGGGGCTGCCGAGCGGTCTCCGTGGATCTCGACGACCTCCAGGCGCGGTATGTCATTAGCGACCCGGTCGGGTATCATTATCTCGGCACGGTCCAGCACCAGCTTTCCGGTCACGAACGCTTCGCTGCCTGTGCCGTTGAGCCGGAGAGAGCCGTCCACGACGGCTTGAACGTCATCGCGCCTGAGAAGCGCGGCATCATCCATTCCCAGGGTTACATCATATGAAATCGCTCCCCCGTACCCAGCCTCAATCCAGCCTACCACTTCCACTTTTCCGTCCCGGCCCGCCCGCGCCTCACCCCGCACGATCTCAATTCTGGGAGGAGAGGCCTCAAGATGAAGATAAATGTCCTCAAGGACGGTACCGGTGGTGATATCCTCGAAATATCCCCGGTTCAGTTGAGCCGAACCGGAAACAAGAGGTTCATCCATTGTCCCCGCCAGATGAAAATCAAGCTGCAACACGCCCTGCATATAGTGACGGTCGAGAGAAAGGGCGGCCGGAACCGCTGCCAGGTCCATCCCGCCCCGAAGGGAACCCTTCAACTCAGCGTCGGCCGGAAATTCAAGATGGAAAGGCGCCAGGGAAAAAACAAACGGCAGTTCCGCAGCCATTTCAAACGGGGAAGATGAAATCCCCGATACCGAGCCGGTCAAAGCGAGCCGATCCGAAATGGTGCGGGCGTAAAAATGAACGCCGACATTTTCTATCACGCTTCCAAGTTGAGCATCCCGGTAGGCCCCTTCTTCGACAGTGAACATGCAGTTTATTTCAGGGCTTCCAGCTGTACCCCGGACATCTATTTTCAATAATGCCCTTCCGGAAAGATCAGCCGGTATCTTTACACCCAGCGCGGAAACATCCTCTATATTGGACTCCCAGACAAGCCGTGCCTGGACTTTCCCGGCAGGATCAAAGCCAGGAAGGCCGGTGGAGCCGGAATATTCAACCGGAAGAACCACGCCTAAAGACAGTGGGGCCTTGCCCTCCAACTCGGCTTCGACACTCGCCTCCGTACGGTTTTCATTGCTCTTAACGGACATTTTCATGTCCACGGGCGGAAAGGAAGCCTGCCTGCCCGGGGGACGAAACCCTTCAAGAATTACATCGAGCGTCAACTCCGGGGCTCTATTCCATTGCGAAATGTTCACCTTTCCGGAAATGAAACCTTCACCGGCTTCATATCCCACAACGGAGGCAAGGGCCAGCGGCAGCCTGCGATAAGATGCTTCCAGGCTGAAAATAGACGTATCCCGGTCAAGTGCCCCGGAACCACGCAGGGTTCCCGCCCCGACAGAAAAAGAAGCTTCTTCGATCGAAATCTTCTGTCCAGCGAGTACAACCCGGAAAGGCGAACCCAGCTTCACCGGGATACCCCCGTGAACATGGTTTAATCTGCTCACGGTAAGTATCTGCTCCGGACCGTCGGAAAAGCTCAAGGAAACACCGCTCGAAAAACCGGTATGAAAACGACCATCCGAGTTCAAGTGAACAGAGAGACCTCGATCGGTCAATTTCCCTTCGGCCTTTGCAACGGAAACCTGAAAGTCTCCGGCCTTGAGGTCCGACAATTCGCAGGTGAAAACCGCATCTTTAGGCGGGAAAAGTCCCGTCACCTCACCTCTGGTATGGAGCCGTGAAATCGATCCGTGTGCTGTCTCCAGCCCGGATCCTGTCAATTCGAAAGACGTTTTCTGCTTTTTTCCATCATTGAAAAAACGAATTTCCCCGATTGCTTCCCCATCGAGGCGGCTTTCCAGGAAACGCCCCGGATCTTCGACCCGAAATTTCAACCCGCCTGTAATGATCTCTGTTTCATAGGTAAAGCCCAGTTTTCCCTGGATGGTGCCTCCCGGGCCATTGAACAATATGTTGTGCAAATCGATTCGATTCCGGTCGCTCCGGATTCCTGTACTTAAATTCAAATCACCGGCCCCTGAGGCCAGATCGACCGAAAGATCACCCTCGATGTCGGAAAGTCGACCCCGGGCGCTCAACCCTATCTTACCGCTGCCGATGCAGAACCCACCCGCATACACATTCGAAAGATCCACTTCGGCTTTGGCGTCAATGCGGTCAGATTTCCCTTCGAAATCAATCCGAAACCCGTCCGTCCTGAAAGCGGAGTACCCGACACAGATGAAAAGGGTTCGAGCTCGTCGATGTGCAATTTGACCTCACCGGAAAAAGACCGGTCGGGAAAAAACATTGAGCCCGCTGCCGAAAGATGGAATGCATCGTCTCCCAGCTCCGCATCTGTCA
>DSCZ01000502.1 GCA_011048855.1 Desulfobacteraceae bacterium
CCCCTTACCCATAAACCTTCGCCCTTCCTGAATATTGAATCTCGAACCCCGAATCCGCACTCGCAATCAATCTTCCAAAAAGAATCCGATGTGTGTAGTAACGCATTTAACTTATTACCTTATCGGCAGACACAGTACCTCGACGCGGGCTGATCTCACAGTATGATGAGTATCAAGTAATGGTTGCGAAGCGAGTCCGTCATGATTTTCTCAGGGCCTGCGACAGGAATCCCATCCGACTTTAGGGTCGTTTCCTGCCGGACCGGCGGTTCATTTCCTTTCACCGGGAGCAGGTGTTTCAGGGAAGTTCCACATAAAGTCACGAAATTCCCCGTAAGAACAATTGACAAAGCATCTGCTTTCCGGGTAAATTTATATTTATACCTTGACCCTGATAACTGAAAATGCCGGTGATGCGGCGTGGAGTCGTCATGCAACCGACCATCGCTTCTGACGTATTAACAGGAAAACATCTTCGAATCCTGGAATTTGCTTCACTGTTCGACGGCGAGTTCAACATCGACTGGTTACAGGAACTGACCGGTAAAAAAACCTCTATCATCTTTGCCGCTCTGGAGTTCGGAGCGAAACAGGGATGGCTTTTTCAAAACAACCTGGTTCACTTCTCTTTTATCGACTCCGTCGAAGAGGAGAAACTCGCATATTCCCTTCCCTCTGAGACGAGAGCAGATCTTCACAATAAAATTGTCAATCTTCTAATCATGAACCTGCCGGAAAACCCGGGCAGGACAAACAGAACCTTCCGCCACCTGCTTTACAACAGTTGACGGCTTCTTATTTTGAAAACGTAAACAACACCGACGGTGCTTCAGAGACGAAGCAGCATGGATATACTACAAAAAGGCCCTCGGTGATTTGAGAAATTTTCAGAATCCCGCACTATCCGTCCCTGATTGTAAAATAGTAAATCAGGAAACATGGGTCGTACGAATGCACTATGGATACTTGATGGCACGCGATTCGCATTTTAACATTGTTTGTGTAAACACGGCGATTCGAAGGTCATAAAGGACTTGCTGAACATGAATGGTTTTCAGTGAAGGGGGGAATAAAGTCCGTATATCACGATAGAATCATACCATCAAACAACAACAGACACAGCAAAAAAGGAGGATGCCATGAACAAAGCCCGTTTATTCTTCACCGTCGTCACGATCCTGCTGTGCGTCGTCCTGGGAATGGCTCCCGCGTCCGCACAAAAAGGGGAACCCATTAAAATCGGTTTCATGGGAGATCTCTCGGCACCCTTTTCTCTGAGCGCGCAGGCGGCCGCCAAGCTTGCCGTGGCAGAAATGAACGAGACGGGGGGCATCCTGGGTCGACCCGTCGAGCTCCTCTCGGAGGACACCAAGGGAGAAATTCCGAAGGGAATTGAAGTCTATAAAAAACTGGTCATGCACAATAATGTCGATGCGGTAGTGGTGGCTGAAAAAGTTGAGATGGGCGTCGCCGGCATGCAGATAGGCGCTGAACTTTTTCGCGAATTCCCCCATATCATGTTCTCCACTATAGGATCCGGAGATGCCATCTGGCATCACGTGCGCGACGATTATGAACGATTCAAGTTCGGCTTCCAGACATATTACTTTGTCTCCTCCCATTACCTGGAAATCATGGGAGCAAAAATAATCCCCGATTTCTTTAAAAATTACGTCGGCGCCACGAAAGTGGCCCTGATATATGAGGACATGGATTGGACAAAACCGCTCAGACAGGGTCTCCCGGGCGTTTCTCCGAGCCTCAGAGAAGTTTACGAAAGCAAGGGACTGGAAGTAGTGTATGAGAAGACCATCTCGCTTGATCAAAAAGTTTTCAGCACGCTTTTCGAGGATGTTGCAAAAGAGGGAGCCTGCGTGATGGACTGTGTTGTCGGATATATCGATCAACCGGCATTTGTCAAACAATGGGCTCAGTCGAGCGCTCGCGATATTCCCTGGTTTTTCTGGGGTGGTCTCGCCGGCATGCCTATGGCGTGGGATATGACCCAGGGCATGATCGCAGGCGGAAGTATCGGTTCATCGTTCGTTCGCGTTCCTATTACCGAAAAAACCATTCCTTTCATGGATAACATGGTGCAGAAATACAAAACCGGTCCCATTTTCGGTTCCCATACCACGTACGACACACTTTACGGCTATAAAAAGGCCCTCGAACAGGCAAGTGATACCAAGGACATCAACAACATAATAAAATCGCTTGAAAATGTCCGCGAAACAGCCGTCCTGGGTAAAATAGGCTGGGATGCCCGATATCATTACAACATTCCTTATCCTGACTACGTGACACCCATCGTTCAGTGGCAGGATGGTAAAATGATCCCGGTTTATCCCCCGGACGTAGCCCAGGGAACTTTTAAACAGCCGGCCGATTTGAAAAAGTAAATTCGTTTATCATAGTTCACGGCCGCGGGCGATGTCATCCCGCTCGTCCGCGGCCATAAATTCCACCAAACAGGTGCCGTGAAAAGCGCCTTTTATCGGGAAATAATGTCATGATAGATACAATTCAGAATATTATTATCTACACACTTCTGTGGGGGTCAATCTACCTCCTGATATCGATCGGCTTTTCATTAATCTGCGGTGTCCTGCGCATCTTTCATCTTGGTTACGGCATAACCTTCGTGATCGCCGCTTACGGCATGTGGTTTTTTCTGTCAGACATGCAGATGGGGCTGATAGCAAGTATCGCTCTCATGCTGCTTCTGCAGATGTTCATCGCCGTTTTCGTATTTTACAAGGGCGTTTTTCAGCGTTACCTGGATGAAGAGGAAAACCTGCTGGTGATTTCGATTCTTCTTTTTCTTGCCGCCAGTCATTTTTCAAACTGGCTCTATCCCGTGACGGCCGGGGTGACTATCCCAACGACACTGGTCCCGGGAATGCTCAAAATCGGCGCCGTCAACGTGTCTTACCAGATGATAGCGGCCGCCGTTGTCGGCATTGTCGTAACGGCCCTTTTCGTACTGATGTTTCTCAAAACGCGGATTGGCCTCATTATCCGTGCCATGAGCCAGGATTTGAACGCCGCCAGGCTCATGGGAGCAAGCGTGGACAATATGTACTACCTTGCCATGATACTGGCGGTGATACCCCCCTCGATCTGTGTGCTCATGATCGCCCCTTTCTGGGGCATCGATCCCCACATGGGAGAACCGCTTCTTATTACAGCGCTGCTGATCGCAATCCTTGGCGGACTGGGAAACCTGAAAGGCAATATCATGGCATCCTACCTGATAGCTTTTATCCATTTTTCGACCAGTTTTCTGCTGGCGCCACGATTCATGGGATTCGCGGCTTTATTCGTGACACTCATATTTCTGATCGTTAAACGGGGAGGAATAGTCGCGGGAGAAACGATATGGTAAATTTTGAATTGAAACGAGACCGCATCCTGTTGCGGTGGGGAATCGAAAAATACGAATGGTGTCTCGAACCCCGGTACTGGAGAAATCCCTTTATCGGTGTAGCTATCCTCCTGGTGCTTCCCCTGTTTTTTTATTCCTACCCGCACCTGCTGACCATGCTTACCACAGCCAACCTGCTGGCGGCGATTGCCATCCCGCTGAGCCTTCAAATTCTGGGAACTGCCCGGGTTAATTTCGGCCCCCAGTTCTATCTCGGCATCGGCGGGTACACTGCCGCGCTGCTCAACCTGCACCTCGGCTGGAACCCCCTTTTCACACTCGCCGGTACAATTATCGTCTGTGGCATCTTCTCTCTGCTTCTCAGCCCCATAACCTGGATCGCCCGTGGACTTTACTTCTCACTTATCACCCTTATTCTCCCCCTCGCTTTTCTTGATCTTACGTATCAGTTCGGCGATATTTTCAGAGGTGAGGTAGGCCTGTTTGGTATGAGCCCCCTGCTCGACCTGGGACGCGTCCGCTGGAATTACCTTTCTTATTATTACCTGTCGCTGTTCCTGATGCTTTTCTATGTGCTGATGGCAGATAAAATTGGTCGTTCCCGTTTCGGTGTTTCGCTCGCGGCAATAAACGAAAACGAGGACGTGGCACGCATGATGGGAATAAATGTCAGCAAGTACAAGGTATTCTATTATGTCTTGCCTTCGATCCTCACTGGCGTCGTGGGGTGGTTTATCGTGCATACGTTCCGGTCTTTCGCCGGGATAACCTACCTCCCGCTGGAATTCATGCTGAAAATACTGTTTATCGTTATTATCGGCGGTCGCGCTTTTGTCTATGGCGCCGTTCCGGGCGCCTATGCCGTTGCCATGCTCGAAGAAGGTCTCCGCGGTCTCGGCCACGTAAGCCACTGGATATTCCCGCTGGCTCTAATCGCATTGATCTATATACTTCCCCGCGGCGAGGGTTTGTGGGGGCTGTACCACAAGCGCCATCCGAGGGACTATTTCCCCAAACTTCATGTCAGGCGTGAGTAGCCCGATACGCAACCTAATGACCGCAGGCTACTTCGTTCAGCAAAGAGATTACGTAAGCAAAGGAGACAGGTCAAACGTGCTTGACATTCAAAATATCGGTATTAATTTCGGGGGACTTCGTGCCCTCGACGACGTGAGCTTTTCCGTCGGGAAAGATGAAGTCGTGGGACTCATCGGTCCGAACGGGGCTGGAAAGACGACAATGATGAATATCATTTGCGGCGTCTACAAGCCTGCCGAGGGAAAAATATTTTTTGAGGACAATGAAATTACGGAACTTTCTTCCGACAAAATCTGCAAGCTCGGAATATCCAGAACGTACCAGATTCCACAACCTTTCTACGCG
>DSCZ01000497.1 GCA_011048855.1 Desulfobacteraceae bacterium
GGATTTTGCCCAAGATCAAGGAAAACAAGGGCTTGCGCGGAGACGTACTGGAGTACGTCGCACAAGAAAGCCCGCAGTTTGACGTAAAGATTGGGCAAAAGGACCATTTCCGGATGGAAACTACTTAACCACAAGGAAGCGATCCAGTACGTCGTGGAAAACCTCGCTGCCATAACAGTCAGCTCGCAGGACCTTTTCAATATTCACGCTTTGCTCGCAGACGGCCTTATGATCGATCCCGCCATGGCAGGCCGGCTGCGGCGAATGCCCGTCGGTATTAACCATTCGAGCTTCAGGCCCCTCACCGACCAATTCGAGATTGAAGAAGAATTCAAAATACTCATCGCAAAAGCAGCGACCATTATTGACCCGTTTGAACAATCCTTCTTTCTTCTCGCTTACATCCCTTATCTACAGGCTTTTGAAGATATCAACAAAAGAACTTCTCGGATCGCCTCCAACATTCCCTTGTTGAAGACCGATCTCGCGCCGATGTCGTATCTCACCATGGATGACCGCGCTTATATCGACGGTCTTATGGGAATCTATGAACTGAACAATGTTTCCTTGCTGCGGGAGGTTTATATCGACGCCTACCTGACTTCCGCTGAAAACTACAAGACGTTGAGTGCCGAAATCGAAACCCCGGAAAAGGCCGCCCTGGTCTATCGCGATTTCGTTCGTAAGGCTGTGCGTCGCAGCGTGATCGAGTGGAAGGGGTTACGGCCCGACTTCATCATGGCCATGGCGATTGAGGCGGGTGTCCCGGAAGTAGACCGCGAAGCCGTGATAAATTATATAGGAAAAGAGTTTTGCGGTCTGCATGAGGGTAACGTCATTCGCTATCGGCTGCGCCCTGAGGATCTTGCGGGCATCACACGGGAATTGCCCGAAAGGGCGTAGTGCTGAAAAAGCCGCCCTGTACAGCAGGGTAAGCGTCACATCTCCCTCTATCCCAATGCCTTCTCTTCACTTCAGCTGGCTGTCCTTGCTGCCCCTGCGGTTATAAAGTGAGAAAGCCTTTTGGTGCTTTTCCAACTCGGATTGGCACGCGATGCAAAAGCGCACACCGGGGATCGCCTTGCGCCTCGCCTCGGGGATGCGCTCCCCGCATTCCTCGCAATAAACGGCACTCTCCCCACCGCGCAAACGGCTCCTTGCCGCCTGCACCTGGGATTTTACGGTGGCGTCTATCTGTTCCTGCACGTCTCCATCCTTGGACCATCCAACGGCCATGATTTACTCCTGTTTCATTTTTGTTTTTTGGGCAGGAATACTGAAAATTCAGATCCTTTATCCAACTCACTTTCAACGGTAATCCTGCCACCGTGGGCTTCAACAATCGCCTTGACAGAAGCCAACCCCAGCCCGAACCCTTCTTTCTGCTCCGAGCCCCTCCCCCGGTGGAAGCTGTCGAATACATAGGGGAGTTCAGCGGGGCTGATGCCTATGCCTTCATCTTTGACCTTAACGATAATCCCCCCGGGCGCCGTATGGGTGGAAAGGGTGATCGTTCCTTTTTCTTTTGAAAATTTGATTGCATTGTCCAGAAGATTTCTGAATACCCTGAGCAGCTGGTTGCTGTCACACTCGATCACCGGAAGTTCTTCATCATTTTTGAGATCCAGGTGGAGCCCGGCCTGAGATGCTTTCAGCTGGTAGGCATCCGCAATCTCCATTAATTCTTTATCAAGAGAGGCAGCACTGTGGCTTAATTTGATTCTTCCCGCCTGAAGCCTCGAAAACTCCAGGAAATCATTGACCAGCGATTCAAGTTTTCCCGACTCCCGCCGGATAACTTCCATGTAGTCTTTCCGCTTCTGCTCATCGACCCTGCTCGATTTTTTGAGCAGGCGCAGCACAAACCCCCCTATGATCGTGAGCGAGGACTTCATGTCATGGGCGAACATGGAGACGATATTATCTTTTTCACGCTCCAGAGTTTTCAGTCGCGAAATATCCTGGAAGGCTTCCACGCCTCCCAGCAGGCTGCCCTTGTCGTCCAGAAGGGCGGCCGTACTCATACTGACCGGGATGGTTTGTTTATACCTGTTCGTGATCGTGGTTTCGACTCTCACCACGGGTTGGTGCCGTTTTATGGCTATTTTCAGCGGGCAGTTGGTCTTGCACATCCCTCCCTTCAAAATTTCGCCGCAGTAGCGGCCCAGGGCTTCCTTCTCTGAATACCCCGTAAGTTTCTCAGCCCATGGGTTGACACTGGTCACCCGGAGTTTCGGGCTGACCGTAATGATTCCCACCGGCAGGCTGTCGATGATAAAATTGTAGAAGAAGATATCCGCGGCGCCCTCTTCAGCTCCTTTGAGCTCGATCAAATTTTTGTTGTTTTTAAAATTCATACCTCGGCTTCCTCCAGTTTTCTAAATATCGTGAGCAGGTCTTCATGAATGAGGCCGTTTGTCGCTGCACAGTCCGGCAAATGGATATTGTATGGCAACCCATCAACCGTGCTGCATCGCCCTCCCGCTTCTTCCACGAGGAGAATGCCTGCGGCTGAATCCCAAGGTTTCAGTGCCGGGTGAAAATAGCCGTCACTCCAACCGGCTGCCACATAAGCAAGGCCAATGGCCGCCGAACCCAGAGCACGAACCGTTCCGCAGCGCGGAAGCAGCCGGTGTAAAAAGCTCAACACCCGCTCGCGAACCTTGTTTTCATGCCCCCAGTCCAGACCTATTACAACGTTTTCAAAATTCGCCGACTCGCTGACATGAATGAGCAAACCGTTGAGTGTGGCACCATCCCCCCTGCGAGCCACAAATGTATGATCACGCAACGGGTCGTGGATCACCCCGATGATCGGCTTTCCCTTCTCCACCACCCCGATGGATACGGCAAAAATCGGATGACGGTGGGCATAATTGGTCGTTCCGTCAAGCGGATCCACCACCCACATGTAATCGCTTCCGCCTCCAACCTCCCCCGCTTCTTCGGAAAGCACGGAATGCCCGGGAAATCTTTTTTTGATCAACTCGAGTATAAAAGATTCAGCCGCAATGTCCGCGTCCGTTACCAAATCACGGAAACCTTTCATGCTGACACTGCCTTTGGACTGGTAACGACCGCAGATAATTTTTCCGGCTCCTTTTGCAGCTTCTATCGCTGTTTTAAGCATATCATTCTGATCCACCATCAAGGTGCCATCTGCGGTGTTGCCTTCGATCGCTCCTCCCTGCGGCGTATTACTGATACGCCTCAGTCGTCGCTCCTCGGCGCCTAGCATCTGAAATCTTCCTGGTGGCCAGGGATCCTCCGGATAAAGGTTTTTACGTTGAACCCCGGGATTGGATATAGCCCATGATCTTTTCCGCCGACTCCACGGGGCTCAGCACGTCGGATCGCACAATCACCTCCGGATCCACGGGAGGCTCGTAAGGCACTGAAACGCCCGGCATGTCTCCGCTTAACGAACCTTCACCCGCGCGCCTGTAAAGGTCTTTCCCCACGTGTCCGCCACGGCGCAACGCTTCCCTTTTCGTACATATCTCCAGGGGGCACTCGATATAAATTTCCGCGAAACCGGGTACCAGCCGGCGCGCCAGATCCCGGTATTTCCTGCGGTTGCCGGTAGCGTCGATCACCACGTTCTTACCGCACTCCGTGGTCAAGAGCCGGGCCATCATCACCAGCGACCGGTATACGATGCCTCTTTCCTCTTCTGTGTACTTCGGTTCAGGGGTTACAATCTTTCTTATTTTGTCCAGGTTCAGGACGGCGGCTTCAACCCGCGATTCCGAAAACATTTTCAGGAGCTCATCAAGAATCGTGCTTTTACCGGAGCCGGGGAGCCCCGTCAGCCATAAACAGAAGCTCATTTTCCCTCCAGATACTCTGCGATTCTCTCAGGTTCAAACCTTTCTTTCTTGAGGACCGAAAACCCGAAATCAATCAACTTTCTCTTTGTTTCTCTCGTATCATCCGGATAAAATTTCGGATTCGCGATAACCAGGACCCTGAAGGCGAAAAAAGCCTGGCAGACCTCGAAAAATCCATCATCGCCCGTCTTTGCGAAATAAGCATCCAGAAAAATGCGGAACAGCTCGGCAAAGGGCCCTTCAAACGTCCCGCAGTCCTTGACGGCATAATGGATATAGTTCATGGCAAGGCAGGATACATCATCGGCCGGCTCCCCCCAGCTGCCTCGAGAGCGGTCAAGTAATATAAAATCGTTTTCCTGCAGCCGGATGTTCCCGGGATGAAAGTCCCCGTGCACGTTTGAGAGGCGTTCTTTCATGTCCCTGATTTTTCCCCACCACTTCAAAGACTCCGTGGCATAGGAAACCAGTTCGCTGTCTGTAGTGAAATCAACCGGTTCATAGGCGTCTATAATACCCATTATGCATTCCCCATGTCCGATTAAATCACGAATACGCCTTCTGTACAAAGTTTTCGCATCATCGCCTGAATATTTGATCGCATGGACATCCGCGATGAAATGCGCAAGCATCCCGGCCCGCTCCCTATCGAGATCGTTCAGGCGGCGACGCTTCAGGATCGAATCCAGGTCATTAAAATAGGACGACCCCCCGGCCTCCTCCATGAAAATATAAAACTCCCGCGCATCTTTTATGGATATGAGTCTTTCGTCTGCCTCCCCCACCACATCGGTGGCCCTTACGTGCCTGGGCATCTCGTTGAAGTTGGCATGGGCAAGGAGCAGAACCTGCGCTCTATCGGAGAAGTGATCATGTCCGAATCTTGAATGAAACAAAGTTTTCATGATCTGCCGGTTTTCACCCTCCGGGCTCTTGAACC
>DSCZ01000119.1 GCA_011048855.1 Desulfobacteraceae bacterium
CGATCAAGATTCCTGGGTGCACCAGACCCAGCCCGAAGAAGCCACCATAAAGGCCATGGACCTGGTCCGGATGGCGGTGTCCAAGGTGTCGCTGTCGGAGCCGGTCGACCGGTTGAAGCTGCCGGTGACGCCTTCGGCGCTTGTTGTCGGAGGGGGGCTTGCCGGGATGACCGGGGCGATGCAGCTCGCGGATCAGGGATTCCAGGTATACCTCCTCGAAAAGACAGGCGGCCTGGGTGGAAATGCAACGAACATCAGGACCACCTGGGACGGAGAGGATGTACAGAGTTATATAGGGGCGCTCACGAAACGGATCGAAGCGAGCCCTCGGATAGAAGTTGTTCTGGAAAGCCGGATTGAATCCGTTTCGGGTTTCATCGGTAATTTCAAGACGATCGTACAAACCGGCCAAAAGCGGCGCGAGCTCAGCCATGGCGTCGTCATCATCGCAACGGGAGCCGATTATTACAGGCCCGAGGAATATCTCAACGCTACAAACGACAGGGTCACCTGCTGGCATGAACTGGAAGAACTTTTCGAAAAAGAGCCGGGACGTCTCGCCGAGGCGAGGTCCATAGCATTCATCCAGTGTGTAGGTTCCCGGGAGCCGAACCGCCAGTACTGCTCACGTGTCTGCTGCACATCTTCGCTCCTGCAGGCAATTGATTTGAAGACAAAAAAACCTGAACTGGACGTCTATGTTTTTTACCGGGACATGCGAAGCTACGGGCGCAGAGAGGAACTCTACCGGAAAGCGAGAGAAATCGGTGTGATCTTCTTCCGTTATACGCTCGAGGAAAAGCCACGGGTGGAAGCCGGAGACAACGGCCGTCTTACAATTACCGTGAAAGACCATGTCCTCGGCGCTCCGGTGCATTTTCAAGTGGATTATCTGAATCTTTTCACCGCTGTGGTGCCCAGGAAGGAAGATGAAATATCGAAACTTTTCAAAGTCCCGTTGAACGAAGACGGATTCCTGCTCGAAGCCCACATGAAGCTGCGGCCGGTCGACTTCTCGACAGACGGCGTTTTCCTGTGTGGACTTGCACATTACCCCAAGCCGATCGAGGAATCCATCGCACAGGCGCAGGCCGCAGCCGCCCGCGCCTCCGGCGTGCTTTCCCGGAATTTCATAGAGGTTGAACCAATTGTCTCGGTGATTGATCAAGTAAAATGCATAGGCTGTGGTTTCTGCGAGTCTTCCTGTCCTTACGGCGCCGCACAGCTTGTCAAAATCGAGGGCAAAGGCTTCCGGGCCGAAAGCAACCCGGCCCTTTGCAAGGGTTGCGGAATCTGCGCCGCCGGCTGCCCACAGAAAGCCATCGATATGGTTCATTTTCGCGACACCCAGATCCTGGCCGCTGTCGAAGCAGGGGCGGAAAAAGTGCGGAAAACGAAAAAAAACCTGCACGAAAAGAGAAAAAAATACAGCACGGCCGCCTCGGGATACCTGGTCGCCGATGATTACTACTATCACTCGGGTCACACCTGGGCCAAACCTGTAAAAGGCGGGCGTGTCCGGATTGGAGTCGATGATTTTGCAGGAAAAATTCTTGGAAAAGCCGACCGGCTGGACCTCCCAGAACCCGGAACCATCCTGAAGCAGGACCGGCGGGGATGGTCACTTACCCGTTCGGGTCGGCGGGCGGGGTTTCTTGCGCCTGTCAGTGGAAGGGTGTTCGCGGTCAATGATCAGGTGGTCGCCGACCCCGAAATATTGCTTGAAGACCCATACAACAAAGGGTGGCTGGTCGTGCTGGAGCCTCCGCTGGTGAAGCCTGGAGAGCTTGAAGCCCTTTACAGCGGGGATCGAAGCTTCCGCTGGATCGAGGAAGAGTTCCAGACCCTGCTGGGTCTTCTGGGGCCCGAATACCAACGACTGGCCTCCACGGGCGGCGGCCCCATCAAGGACCTTTTCGGGATGTTTCCGGAGTTGGGCTGGGAAAAACTGGTGAGCACGTTTTTGAAAACAACAGATGATCGCCCGGGCGACTGAAGGCACCGGCCGGCGAAAGGTGAGAAACAATGACCGAAAAATTCGAACCAAGAATTCTTGCGTTTCTGTGCAACTGGTGTGCCTATGCAGGCGCAGACCTTGCCGGTGTTTCCAGGATACAGTATCCCCCTTCTATCCGCGTGATACGGGTGATGTGCTCCGGCCGCGTCGATCCCGCGTTCATCGCCGGCGGTCTCGTGAGCGGTTTCGACGGCGTGATGGTATCCGGGTGACACATCGGTGAATGTCATTACCTGGACGGTAATGTTCATGCAGCGAAGGAAATGGAGATCGTAAGGTATCTGCTTGACCTCTCCGGGATAGGTTCCGATCGTTTATTCCTGCGGTGGATCAGCGCCTCAGAAGGCGCCCGCTTCGCCGCCTACGTAAAAGAATTCAGCGAAGTCGTCGAAGAACTGGGGCCGTTCATTCCCGGGGATTTTGAAATTCCACTGGCTGCGCTTGAAAGCACTCTTCATGCACCGCGCCTGCGGTGGTTGACCGGGATGGAAATCAAAATCACCGAACAGGGCAATGTCTATCAGGAGAAAATCGATGAGGCCGACTACCGGGGCACACTGGAGCAAGCTGCACGTGAGGAATACGAAAAGGCTCTCGTGCTTGAATCGCTTCGCAGGGAACACGCGAGCGTTCGAGAAATCGCCATCGAAACTGGAATGCCCGTTTATACGGTCTCATGCCGGCTGAATGAACTCGAGAGAGGCAGGTTGGTGGAATTGAAAGGATACAGGGGAACCACCCCGGAATTCAGAGAAATGTAGAACAAACATGCCGGGTCTACTGTGGATGGACCCATAGAGGTCAAAGGATGGATATGGGAGCGAACAAAAACGACAGGATAGGTTCGGTTATTGTTGTCGGGGCTGGTATTTCTGGCATGCAGTCCGCCCTGGATCTGGCGGGAGCCGGTTTTTATGTTTACCTGCTGGACAGCTCTCCGAGCATCGGCGGAATGATGGCGCAGCTGGACAAAACCTTCCCGACCAACGACTGTGCGATGTGAATCATCTCACCGAAGCTGGTCGAGGTCGGCCGCCATACAAACATAGAAGTCATTACAAATTCGGAAATCGAGAAACTGGAGGGTGAACAGGGGAATTTTCAGATTACCCTGAAAAATCACCCCCGATATGTAGATCCGGCTGCATGCACGGGCTGCGGGCTGTGCAGCCAGGCCTGCCCGGTGACCGCGATCAATGAGTTCGACTGCGGCCTTGCTCAAAGATCGGCTGCCTTCATCACCTATGCTCAGGCTGTTCCGTTAGCCTACAGCATCGATCGCGAACGATGCATCGGTTGCGGCCTCTGTGAAAAAATCTGCCTGGCAGGAGCTGTCAGATACGACGACAGCCCCAGGGAAACACAACTTCATGTCGGTGCGGTCGTACTCGCCACCGGAAGCCGGACCTTCGACCCGTCAGATCTCGATACCTACAGATACACTGAGTCTCCGAACATTATAACAAGCATGGAATTCGAGCGAATCCTCAGTGCATCCGGTCCTTACATGGGGCATCTGATGCGGCCCTACGACCGTGAAGAGCCGCGGAAAATCGCATGGATACAGTGCGTGGGATCGAGAAGCCGCCAGAACGGCGCCAAGCCTTACTGCTCTTCGGTTTGCTGCATGTATGCGGTAAAGGAGGCTGTGATTGCAAAGGAACACGCCCACGGCGATCTCGATACCGCGGTGTTCTTTATGGACATGCGAACCTACGGAAAAGAATTCGAGCAGTATTATGACCGTGCTTCACGCAGCCATGGCGTGCGCTTCATCCGCTCCCGCGTTCACAGCGTAGACCCAGTCGGTGACGGTGACCTCAAAATTTCCTATACAGAGGAAAACGGCGAACTCAACAGTGAAACCTTCGATCTTGTCGTGCTCTCTACAGGTTTCGAAATTTCGCAGGCCTCAGTGGATCTCGCACGCAAACTCGGCGTGGACCTGGATGAAAACCGGTTTGCAAAAACTGAAAGCTTCAGGCCGGTGGCCACCTCGGTTCCAGGCATATATGTCTGCGGCGCCCTTCAGGGCCCGAAAGACATCCCCCAGTCCGTGACCGAAGCTTCCGCCGCCGCGGCCCTTTCCGGGGCTCTTCTGAGCGGCAGCCGCTGGAACGAGTGCCGGGAAGTTATAATGCCGGAAGAATCCAACGTGAAGGGAGAGCCGCCGAGAATCGGCGTTTTCGTATGCCATTGCGGAATAAATATCGGTGGTGTTGTGGATGTCCCGGCCGTCCGGGACTACGCACGGACCCTGCCCTACGTGGTGTATGTCGAGGATAATCTATACACCTGTTCCCAGGACACCCAGATCAAAATGGCTGAGGTTATACGGGAACAGGGCATCAACCGCGTCGTCGTCGCCGCCTGTACACCCAAGACCCACGAACCACTCTTTCAGGAAACGCTTCAAAATGCGGGCCTGAATAAATACCTGTTTGAAATGGCCAATATCCGTAACCAGGATTCATGGGTTCACGGCAAGGATCCCCGCTCCGCCACGGAAAAAGCCAAGGACCTGGTTCGGATGGCGGCTGCCAAGGCGGCGATCCTTGAACCTCTGCCGGAGACCGAACTGGAATTGAATCCCGTAACCATGGTGATCGGCGGAGGGGCGGCAGGACTCACAGCCGCTGAGAACCTTGCCGACCAGGGCTACGACGTGCACCTGGTGGAGCGGTCGGCTGAACTGGGAGGCCAGGCCAGGTTTTTATACAAAACATGGAGAGGAGAAGACATCCAGGA
>DSCZ01000027.1 GCA_011048855.1 Desulfobacteraceae bacterium
CTGTTAGAATTGAGCAAATTGAAAGAATATGTAGATTCTGGTGGTAAATAGATGTTTTACCAACTTAAATTCATTTTATTCGTTACCCTGGCATCCTTTTTTTGCCTGTTCGCGCCTTTGGAATCCCGGGCGGCGGCAAAAGATGCCGCATCGATGCTGACCGACGCGGATTCCTGCCGCAAATCTCTGTACGAATCCTCCAACAAGATGAAATTCCGCCACAACTGGGAGAAATGCATCGGAGGCTACGAGCGTCTCATCACCGAATACCCGGAAAGCGATCAGGCTGCATGGGCACTGTACCAGGCTGCGCGCATGTACAGGGACATGTTCCAGGTTTCACAGAAAAATTCGGACATGGACCAGGCGCTGAAACTTTTCAGGCTGCTCCCGCAGCACCATGAAAACCACCGCCTTGCAGACGACGGATTGTATTGGGCAGGCGAGATACTGCGGACATACAAAAATGCGCCCGAAGAAGCCTACAGGAGTTATCTGAAGATCCTCCACGATCATCCTTCGGGGGATATGGCCCCCAAAGCCAGGACCCGGATTCAAGAGATGGGCGGAAAGATCGTTGAGCCACAGGCAGCTGAAAGCCGTGAGGGCGCCAGGCTGCTTGAACGCGCGGACCTGTGCCTGGATGGGCTTTTGAAGTCGACCGAAAAGAAAAAATTCCGCCATAACTGGCGTAAGTGCATAGAAATATATGAAAAAATCGTGGAATCCTTTCCTGAAACCGATCAGGGTGTGCGGGCACTCTATGCGCTGGGCGGGCTTTATGCGGAAATGTACGGTGTTTCGAGAAGGGCGGAGGACCTCGATGAAGCCATTCGCCGGTACCGGCAGGTGGTGGAGCGTTACCGCAGCCACCCGGTCGCCGAGCAGGCGCAATTCGAGATCGCGATGCTGGTGCATCTCCACCGGAATTCTCCGACGCAGGCCTACGTGGAATTTCTGAAAGTGGAGATCATGTTCCCCTCCGGGGCGAAATGCACCGAAGCCCGGGAAATGCTGGACCGGCTTGCCGTCAATCTTGCCAAAGCAGATACCGGGCCGGCGACTCCTGCCGGAGTCGGTGGAGACGAGTCAGGCACGGCGTCGGTGAAGGGCATTAGACATTGGTCGACGCCCAATTACACAAGGGTGGTTGTGGATCTCGACAACCCGGTCCGCTACAGGCATAATCTCCTGGAAGCCGATGCGGCGCACAAGAAGCCTGCCAGGATCTACATCGACCTGGACCGGGCGGTCGTGTCTAAGGATATTGAAAGCGCCGTTCCCATAAAAGACGGGCTCCTGCAGCGTGCCAGGGCCGGACAGTACCAGCCGGAGACCGTGAGGGTCGTTTTGGACAGCGAGCTGGTGGGTGAATATAAAGTTTTTCATCTCCACGACCCCTTCCGCATCGTCGTCGATGTACGGCGTTCGGCCAAGGCGGAGGTGCCAGGCAAGCCTCCGAGCCGGCCTGCACGAAAAGGAGTGAGAAAAGCGGATGCCCCTGATCAGGGAGTGTCCCTTGCAAGGCAGCTGGGTTTGAGCGTCAGGCGCGTGGTTATCGACCCGGGGCATGGGGGAAAGGACCCGGGCTGTAATCTGCCCGGCGGGGTGTTTGAGAAGGATATTGTCCTCGATGTCGGCAAAATTCTGGCCGAAAGGATACGGACCCGGTTCGGCTGGGAAGTTTTTCTCACCAGGGAGTGTGATGAATTCCTTCCGCTCGAACGGAGAACCGCTATAGCCAATATGCACAAGGCCGACCTTTTTATCTCCCTTCACATCAATGCCCATAAGAATTCCAGCGTGCACGGAATCGAGACCTACTTCCTGAACATGGCCACCGATGAAAACGCTGTGATGGTGGCGGCGCGCGAGAATGCGACGTCCGAAAAAAACCTGAGCGACCTCCAGACAATCCTTAACGAGCTGATGATGAACACCAAAATCGAAGAATCGAGCAGGCTGGCCCACAGCGTTCACAAGGGCCTGGTCGGGCATGTCGGCTCTAAGTACAAGAACGTCAAAAATCTCGGTGTCAAACAGGCGCCCTTTTATGTGCTTATCGGCGCTGAAATGCCGGCGGTGCTTCTGGAGCTGGGGTTTTTAACGAACGGTACCGAAAAAAAGCGCTTGATGGACAAGGGCTACCGCCGGATCCTCGCCGAGGGTATCAGTGCGGGTCTGAAAAATTACCTGGATGATATAGAGCAGCTGTTAGGGGCGTGGAAACCGGCCGGGAGCCCTTCTTGAAGACTCCGGCCGGTGTGGGTTTGCGGTTATCGATCGGGCTGCAGGCGCAGGAATGCATCGATGAACATGTCGATATCTCCATCCATCACCCGGTCGAGATCCCCGACATCCATTCCCGTACGGTGGTCCTTGACCATCCGGTAAGGGTTGAATACATAGGATCTGATTTGACTTCCCCAGGCGATTTCTTTCTGTGAGTCGTGCATGTCCTGTTTTTTCTGATCCAGTTTCTGCTTTTCCAGGTCATAGAGTCTCGCCATCAATAGCTTCATGGCGATCTCGCGGTTTCTATGCTGGCTTTTCTCGTTCTGGCACTGCACGACGATACCCGTGGGAAAATGGGTGATTCTTATCGCCGAGCTTGTCTTGTTGACATGCTGACCGCCGGGGCCGCTTGCCCGGAACGTGTCGATTCGAAGGTCTTTTTCGTCGATGTCCACCGTGATGTCCGTGTCCACTTCCGGAAGCACCGATACGGAAGCGAAGGATGTGTGCCGCCTCCCAGAGGCATCGAAAGGTGATATCCGGACCATCCGGTGAATTCCATGCTCGGATTTCAAATAGCCGTATGCATGGGGGCCGGTTATCGAAAAGGTGACATTTTTTATGCCGGCCTCATCCCCGGCCAGAAAGTCCATGACGTCGCTCTTGAATCCTTTGCGTTCGCACCAGCGGGTGTACATCCGGAACAGCACCTCGACCCAGTCCTGGGCTTCGGTGCCGCCGGCCCCCGAATTGATCGCCAGGATGGCGTTCCTGTGGTCGTCTTCACCGCCCAGCAACGACTGGAGTTCGAGCTGCTGGAGGTCCTTTTCAATACGTTTCACTTCGACGTCAACTTCGCGGAGCGTGCCCTTATCCCCTTCCTCGAGAGCCATTTCTGCAAGCAGCCTGGACTCTTCGGTGGATGTATGGAGCTGCTGCCAGCGCTCGATTTTTTCTTGAAGAGCCGCGCGCTTTTGGGTCAAAACGGCGATTTCTTCCTGGTCCTGGTTCCAGAACCCGGGAGCAACCATTTTCTGCTCCATTTCAGCGAGCTTCTCCTGCATCCCGTCCAGGTCAAAGATGCCCCCGCAGGTCGGAGAGCTGGTTGGTGAGGACTTCAAGTCTTTCAAATACATTGGTTTCCATAAAACTACCTCCTGAATGGCATTGGGCCGGAATTTCCGGCCACGGTGATTATTCTAACTGCAAATTGGATATTTGCAAGCGTTAACCTTGAACGGCGTCGTAAAAAAGTAGTTCCGCCGTCATTCCGTCCCCGAATAAAACCGTGATAAACTGCGACCGGAATCCAGAAGTTGTTGAATTCCTTGCCCGCAGGTTTCGCCGGGTGCGATATGCAAATAAAATGCCTTTTGTGCCCGATTTCAGCGTGGAAAATTTCTTCCGGCGTTCATTTTCTTGACTTTTGGGAAGCCGTTGGCTAATAATTATCAAGGATTCAGCGGTGTCCGGCCCTCTTTGCAGCGGCGCCGGGCCGCTGCTTTTTCGTATACGGGCAGGACCAGAACAGCAATACCGGCTTGAACAGGAGATCGCCGTAATGGATCATGAAGTGACTCTGGGGGGGGTGCGGCTGCACCGGGGCGGCCCTTTTTTCTTGATTGCAGGACCCTGCGTGATTGAAAGCGAGGAGTTGACGCTGCGCGTGGCGGAAGCCGTCAGGGAAATGTCTGAAAACCTGGATGTGCCCGTTATATTCAAGTCCTCGTACGACAAGGCCAACCGAACGTCAATTCGTTCCTACCGGGGCCCGGGAGTCGAAAGGGGCCTGGAAATATTGGCCGCGGTCAAGGAGAAAACCGGCCTTCCGGTGATTTCGGACGTGCACTGGCCCCAGGAAGTCGCGGCTGCGGCCGGCGTGCTTGATGTTCTTCAGATCCCTGCATTTTTATGCCGCCAGACGGATCTTTTGACTTCCGCGGCCGCATCCGGGAAACCGGTGAACATAAAAAAAGGCCAGTTTCTGTCTCCGTGGGAGATGAAGCATGCGGTCGAAAAGGTTTATGCTGCGGGCAACGGAGGCCTCATGTTGACCGAACGCGGGGCGTCTTTCGGTTACAATAACCTCGTGGTGGATATGCGTTCGATTGCGGTGATGGGAGGGTTCGGCTGCCCGGTGGTGTTCGATGCTACGCACAGCGTACAGCTTCCGGGCGGGGCGGACGGATGCTCCGCCGGACAGAGGGAGTTTGCGGGGTGCCTTGCCAGGGCCGCGGTTGCGGCCGGGGCCGACGGGGTTTTCATCGAAGTCCATCCGGACCCGGATGCGGCACTGTGTGACGGCGCCAACTCGCTGCCTTTGAAAGATCTGCAGGCGCTCGTGGGCTTGCTGAAAGAGATTCACGGGCTGGTGAGTTCGTAAATAATCGAATTTTGCGTGGTCGTTCGGACTGCGGAGCCGAGGACGGTGGGATGTTTGAAGAACGCGGAGAAAAAATAAAACTGCTGCTGCTCGATGTGGACGGTGTTCTAACC
>DSCZ01000069.1 GCA_011048855.1 Desulfobacteraceae bacterium
CCGTCGGCCAACACCTCGCCGAAGCCGGTACGAGATGCGATCTGATCCACCAGCTGCAGCAGGGGACGTCCGTCCGACCAGCTCAACTTCAAGCCCCCGGTGTCACGTTCGTCAATCAACCCTTTTTCAAAACATTCCACCGCCCAGGCCAGCACCGCCGACGTATGGTCACCATCCAGACCATATCGGTTTGTCAGCAAATGGAGCCTCATTACCATCTCCGGGTCGGTTATATCCAGGTTGGAAGCGAACGATCGCCAGGAATTCGCCTGGAGTCCTTCACACGGCCGACCCCCTACGCTGTATATCGCACTGCAATAAATCGGGCATGCGAAACAGGCATGGCGCCTGACCAGATATCGATCGTCGATGGCGGCGCGGTCAACCCGGGATATGGATTCGTTGCTCCAGAAGCCCCTACTCATATTGCGAACCGCGTGGGGCCTGTTCTCGCCGGGCAACAGATATGCCGCGAGCGTGCCACCCTGCCGGTGAACCTTCACAAAGGGGCTTTTTTCAATCGTTTCGCGGTTGAAACGAAGCACCTCCTCCAGAAGTTCATCCGGATGCGCTACCGTAACTGACCCCGTGCCGCGTACAGCGACGGCCTTGAGATTCTTTGCCCCGAACACGGCCCCGCTCCCGCCGTAGCCGGCGGCCCTTCCCCTGTCACCGATGATGCATGCAAACCGCACCAGGTTCTCTCCTGCAACACCAACACACAGCGTCTTCAAGCGCGGTTCGGCTTCCAGGTGCTTGATGCGGTTTTCGGCCTCCCAGGTGTCAAGTCCTCGAAGGGATTCGGCGTCACGGAAAAGTACGCACCCGTTTTTTATATAGATATACACCAGCCGGCTGCTTCGCCCCTGGATCACGACGTGGTCGAACCCGGCGAATTTCATCTCTGCGGCAAAATGGCCGCCTGAATTCGCGGAACCGACACCGCCTGTGACCTGGTTGCGAAAATCCACCGCCAGCCTGCAGGCACCGGGTATGAAGGTACCCACAAGCGGCCCCGCGCCTAAAATAATTGGATTTTGCGGGTCGGAATCATCAACGCCCCTTTTCTGAAGATCGAAAAGCAGGCGTTGATTTACACCACGACCGCCGATCAGTTCAGGTTCCTGGTCCGTCGTGACGATACGGTATTTTTCCTCCGTCAAATCGATGAAACAAATTTTACCGATGCGTCCGTCGGGCATTGTGTAATTCTCTTTCTCCAATCATGCAAAAAAACCAGATCTCCCTAAAAAACTGAGTTTAAAAGAAACGGCACCTGGAGTCAAGGAGTAGGCTACTATAGATATTAAAAAACAAATCAACAATATATACAAAGAATATAAAATATATAAAAACAGATAAAAAAAATCCTTTCAATAAAAATAAATGCAAAAAAACATCTTTTTATTTTCCCCATCTGAAGCTTGCTTCCGCATCAAGCAACCGTTCGAATGTCTTTTATGACCATAGCCCCGGTTTCGATCCCTATATGCCGGGCGATAACCGGGCATTTCACCTTTAATAAAAAAAACAGCGGAGCTTTTTCTCCGGACAGGCTTTCATAATTTCCCTGCCCTTTGCTAACGATAATGTCCGCCTTGTTGAAAATTTCGACAAATTCCCGCGAACACCTCTTCAATATAGTGCCTGGAGCATCGCATCCCGAGGAAATGATCCGGGCGACTTCTCCGAGGCCGCTTATTTCGGCCTCTTTGATTGTCGCATCGTTGATGATCGGAGCCCCTCGTACAGCATAAATTACATCTTTCCCGATCGTTTCAATCAGTATCTTGTCGAAAACCGTCTCCCCTGCGTTGTCTCCCAGGTAAAGCACGCAGTGCGCTGACTCAAGGCTGTTTCGGAAGGATTCATAATCTTCTATGGAGAGATCCCGGGATAGAAAAGTCTTCATTTCCCGCTGAAGGTCAAAATCCGGATCGGGGCCGGGATCGATTATGTTCCCAGCTATTGCCACCATAACGGCGGTTCGGAGAGGATCGCTCGAGCGTTCAACAATCGATTTGAGCTCAGGGTAAAAAGACTTCGCCTTTTCAATGCTTCTTTCTTTGTAGCTCTCGAATGGGTCGACTTTGCCGGTCACCTCCCGCACCGCCCGGTAGATCAATCTTGCTGTTTCAGGAGGTGAACCGTCCAGCGGGATGCCCGGAACGAGTTTCGCGACCCTGTCCAGAATCTCCTTAATCATTGATTCATCGCCAGCGGCCGCCCTGCCGGCGAAAAGAGCCTGCCTGAAAAAACACGGAATACATTCAAGATATGTGTTCATGTGACTCAGAACCTTTCTTCACCCCTGCTCAGATGCCGGAAGGCCCGGTCGTATATGTTATCGATTTGCACGGAGCCCCGGGGAAGAGCAGCACGGATTTTCCGGAGATATTTCCTCTCGCGTACGAGCTGAAAGGTCCTGGGAAAATTCAGGTCGTAGACCCACCCGATCTGAAGCAGCTTGAAGTCGTTCAATGTTTCAAGATCCTTCATCCGCGCCACCCTGCCGTTCATCAATGCCTCGTAGACGTTATCCGAAACCCGGTTATCGTCGGACAACCCCAGTTCAATGCTCCGTTTCCGCCCGTTTTCTGCATTTTGATAATATTCGGTCACCACTCGCAGAATATCCACCTTGTCCGCGTCTCTGAGCAGTTTCAAAAAAAACAGTCCCCGCCCGGTAGTTTCATCCGGCAGCTCGGCGCGGTTATGAGCGCCGACCGTCCGAATAATGACAGCAGCCTCCTCAACCTCAAGGCCTTCGACCAGACCTTCCCCTTGTATCACTTTCACGCCCAGGGCACCGTGATCCTCGGACTTGTGATCGGCAAAAGTCCGGTAGCGGCTGTATTGTTCGAACCTGCCTATGTCATGCAACAGCGCAACGGCCTCGGCAAGCCGCAGATCCTCATCCCCCAAGCCGAGACTCCGGCCTATATCGAGGATCTCCTCCCGCACCTTGTAGGTATGTTCGGCTTTTAAATCAATGTTTTCCTGCACAATCACGTCACTCGAGGAAAATTTCTCAATATAAGCCTCTAGCCGGGCGTTCAGCCACGATATGTAACCTGGTTCCATTTGTCGGCTGACCCGATACCCTTTCATCGTTAGCCGAAAAATCAGGCGGCTTTTCTCTCTCCGAACATCACGAAATGAGAATCTATCAGGTCGATGGTTTGAATATTTCCATCCACGAAATGCCTCTCTCCGAATAGGTTTATCAGCCAAAACCCACTGTCACCGGCTTCTATCCGGGCTACATCCTTCATGATTTCGCGCTTTTCATCACCTGAATCCATGTAAGCCGTACTCAAGCACATAACTGCCTCCAAACATCCATGAATAATCCGTCGGGAGTATTCAATCCTCCGGATGGAAATTTTTTCGCTGCCCTATCGGCGTCGAGATCGGCCGTCTCGTTATAGTAGTTGGATTGTTAAAACCTATTTTGATGTTAAAAGCGCATCAACCACGTTCCCGGCCGCATCGAACGCCTCACCTCGATCAATGACTCCGCCGGCAAAACACGCCTCAAAAACCGATGGATCGTTCGGAATCTTTCCAATTATCCCGATGTTCATGGCGTGAAGCTCTTTCTCTAGTTTGCTGGACACCCTTGCGGAAGGCACCTTGTTCAACACCGCGTCAGCATCCTTACCCATTCCGCCTGCGAGATTCTTTATCTTTTCAGCAACGCGCAGGGATTCATAAGAAGGCTCCACCACAATAACAACTCTGTCGATCCCCTCGTCAATCCCTCTTCCGAAATGCTCGACACCCGCCTCCATATCCACATATGCAACCAATTCCCGGCCGGGGCGAAGTTTCTTCAGGAATTCCCGGCTCAACACGCCCATAGGACAGGCGCATCCTTCAAGGGACTGGAGAATTTTTCCGATGTTGACCAGCGCCAACCCGTCTTTCTTTTCTATGTAAGGAGCAGGAATCCCATCGACCTCTATTTCAGGCTGTTCAAAAATATTCGGCTTCTGCATATTTTTCTTGAGTGCGGATCTTCCCCCGACCATCTCCATCAAAGGAGCCGGGGGCTTTTCAAGGCCCAGCATCCTGAAAAGCCCGGAATTAGACTCATCTGAATCCACGACAAGAACTTTGAATCCACGCTGCCGGGTCACACTGGCAAGGAGTGTTACAACTGTGCTTTTTCCGCTTCCGCCTTTTCCACAAACTGATATTTTCATAGTTTAACCTCTGCTCCACTGAAAAATAATGGCCTCCTAAAAATCCTCCGCACGTCATCCCGACCTCGGATTGTAGTCCGGGATGACGGATCCGAAATCTACAAGTTGTTGAAATAAGCAGACTAAGACCAAAGTTCATCCCGGACCTGCCTCTTTTTCGATACAAGGTGCTCTTTAGGATGCCTGGCTTGCGGACCAGTGTCAAGCGCAGGCATTCATCTTGAGTGAAGCCAAAGGGTGATTAAAAAAGGTTACACGGCATGTATAAAAAAGCTACACCATCAAAACATGTCGATATTCCTACAATTAAAGGCCGATAACAATGGGGGTCGAATCCTGGACTGTAGCCGATTTAATCGTCGGACCGGTTTTTCCTACCAAAGCATTTGAAGAGTCTTCAAATAAAAAATTTAATTATTTCAACATTCTGTCAAATTCAATCGCCCGGCCGGCTGACATGGCACTCTGGTTGCAATGTATTATAGTCA
>DSCZ01000056.1 GCA_011048855.1 Desulfobacteraceae bacterium
CTTGAGGTACTGCTGAACATCGAGCCCTTCCAGCGTATATTGGATTCTCCTGGCGGTTCCCCCGAGTTCCGCCTCCTTTTCCACCAGGTGGACGTGATGTCCCTGGTTGGCGATCGAAAGCGCGCAGGTCATTCCGGCTATTCCTCCGCCCACCACCAGCGCATCCTTGTTGACCGGGAGATCGATCTCTTCGAGCGGTTCAAGAAAACATGCCCGGGCCACGGACATCCGGATGATGTCCTTCGCTTTTGTCGTGGCTTCTTTCGGTTCCTTCGAGTGGACCCACGAATCATGTTCCCTGATGTTGGCCATTTCCAGAAAATACTGGTTGAGCCCCGCCTCCCTGAGCGTATCGCGGAACAGGGGTTCGAGAGTTCTGGGGGAGCAGGCCGCAACGATCACCCGGTTGAGATTTTTCTCCTTTATCATGTCGGTGATCTCTTTCGCGGAATTGGTGGCACACGAAAAAAGCTGCTCCTGGGCATATACGACATTAGGCAGGCTCAGCGCATATTCAACCGTGGACGGCACATCGACCACCCTGCCTATATTTGCGCCGCAATGGCAAACAAACACCCCGACTCTGGGCTCTTGCCCGGAAACATCGGTTTCGGCCGGGTAAAGCCTTTCACGGGTCAACCTGCCGCGCCTGTAATCGATCAATTCACCACAGCGGGAGCACGCTCCGCTGGCGGAAAAAACCGACTCCGGGATGTCCATCGGCCCCTGGAACGCCCCGCTGACAAAGATACCCGGCTTCCCGGTTTCAACAGGGTCCGTGGATGAGGTTCGACAGAATCCATGAGATTCCAGTTCTATGTCGAAAATTTCGGCGATTCCCCGGTAATCCTCCGGCGGGTTCAAACCCACCGATAAAACCACCATATCGAATTCTTCTTCCTTCACACCGTCATCCGGGGTTGAATACCTGACGACCAGGTTCTTCGTTTCCGGGACTTCCCGGGTAACAGATACATAGCTCCGGATAAAACGGACGTCGGGAAGCTGCTCGGTTCTCTGAAAATACGGTTCAAAATCCTTTCCATACGAACGAATATCGTTGTGAAAAACCACGCATTCGGCCTCGCTGTCGTGATCTTTCGTCAAAATGACCTGTTTCTGAGTATAACTGCAGCATACCGCCGAACAGTAGGAATTGTCTCCGGCAGTAACCCTGCGGGAGCCGACGCATTGAATCCATGCGATTTTTTTAGGATGTCTGCCGTCCGATGCACGCAGGATTTCCCCTTCGTAGGGTCCTGTAGCACACAACAGCCGTTCAAAATCGAGGCTTGTCACCACATTTTCGAATTTTCCGTAACCATAATCCCCTTTCACTGCCGGATCGAAGGGTTCGTATCCCGGAGACAGGATGACCGCTGCAACCTTCATCTCCAGCCGCTCCTCCTTCTGACTGAAATCGATCGCATCGTTCCGGCAGACCCCCTCGCAAATGCGGCATTTTTTCTCTTTCAGGTAAAGGCAGCTCTCATCGATATAGGCGATCAAGGGAATCGCCTGGCTGAAATATATATGGACGGCTTTGTTTTTCGATATTTCCTGGTTGTACCGGTCCGGGTAATGAACCGGGCAATATTCGGCGCATGTCCCGCAGCCTGTACACTTATCCTCGATGATATACCTGGGCTTCCCGGCAAGGGTAACCCTGAAATCCCCCGCCTCCCCTTCAACGCCTTCCACCTCGGTATAGGTAAGAACCTCGATGTTTGGGTGCCGGCCGACCTCGACCAGTTTAGGAGAAAGTATTCACATCGAGCAGTCGTTGGTGGGATAGGTCTTGTCGAGTTGGGCCATGTGGCCGCCTATCGCGGGCGATTTCTCGACCAGGTACACCCTGAAACCGGCCGTCGCAAGATCCAGCGAAGCCTGAATGCCGCTGATCCCGCCACCGACCACCATGACGTCCCCGAAATGGTCGTGCTGAAAACTCTTGCAGAGCTCTCGAATTTTACGGCTAAACGACAATTCTCTTTCCACTTTTTATCCCCTGACTGGTTTGTCTTGAAAAATTTTTGATTCCCTGCTGCGGTCGAAAACTTTTCCCACATTCCCGCCCAGGGAACATATGTCGGGAATGGAATCCCGACCTACACGATTCATCCAGCCGGACCACTAAATCGCTTCTGCGACGATTTCCGTGATGTCCATGACGGTTATTTTTTCGGTTGCTTCCAGAGTCAACCTGCTGTCCTCAAAATTATTGATGCAATACGGACAGGAGGTCGCTAGCACCTCGGCCCCTGTTCCCATCGCCTGCTCCAGCCGCAGATCGGAAAACCTTTCGCCTTTCGCGGTTTCCATCCAGATCCGGCCGCCTCCGCCTCCACAACAAAGGCTGTCAACGCGTGAATCCGGCATCTCCCTCAATTCAATCCCCGGTATTTTCTGCAGAACATCCCGAGGTTCATCGTAAATTCCATTATGCCGGCCCAGGTAACACGGATCATGATAGGTAACGATTTTAGGATATTCCTTGCTGAACTTTATTTTTCCCTCCCCGATCAACTCAAGTAGATATTGAGTTATGTGGACCACCTCGAAATTAACCATGAATTCAGGATATTCATTTTTGAACGTATGATAGCAATGAGGGGAGGAAACCAGAATTCTCCGAACCCCGTTTTCGATAAAGGCTTTGATGTTTTCGCGTGCAAGACGCCTGAACAGTTCTTCGTCTCCGGTTTTACGGATGCTTTCTCCGCAGCAGTTTTCCGCCGTACCGAGGATACCGAAATCGATTCCCGCCGACTTCAAAATGCCGGCCGCGGCCCGGGCCACTTTTTTAAGCCTCGGATCGTAACAGAAGTAACATCCGGTAAAATACAGGATCTCCTTCCCCTCGCTGAAATCTTCCACAGAGAGCCCCTCGGCCCAGTCCGCCCTTTTCGCTCGATCTTCATTCAGTGGATTGCCCTCGCCGACAAGGCTTGCATGAACGGTTTTAAGGGGAGTGACAGATTTGGGGAACACCCCGTACTCGGTGGCTATCCGTCTCAGGGAAACACCGGATTCGATCTGGTTCACATCCCTGGGACAATGCTGGGGACACCTTCCGCATGTCGTACAGAGCCATATATCTTCACTTTCTATCTCTGTCAAACCAAGCGCGGCCTGGCGGACGATCTTGCGCATGCTGAATTTTCTGACCCTGTTCCAGGGGCAGACAACATCGCACAGCCCGCATTGAAAACACCTGCTGAAAGCTTCTCCGCCGTTTGCATGAACCAGGTCGATTATTTCTTTGTAAGGGGTTACCGTTTCCACGATGGTTTTCATTCCTCCCGGTCGGTATTGGGTGTAACCCGCCGGCCTTGGGCCGTGCGGCGGAGGCAGTAATATTTCATAGCTTTACCGACATACGGGCCATCGCCTCCATGATCTTTTCAAGCCCGTACTTGTCCGCCAGCGCTTCAAGCCCTACCTCCATTTCACCGGGTTTTTCCTCCTCTTCGACTTCCTCTTCGCGTTCTTCATAAACCAGGGCATCGTTCAAACACCACTGAACACACATCGGTTCCGGCAATGGCGGATCGCTTTCGCACATGTCGCATCTCAAGGGGAGGCCGGAGTCCGGTTCCTTGAAAACGTCCCTGGAAGGGCAGGAAGCCCTGCAGAACGCACATTCCTCGTATTCCTTTCCGTCGATTACGTACCTGTCCCTGCCCATGCATTCGGCCGGAGTGTATTCACCGGCATACACAGGCACGTATATATCCCTCAAGGGGTGACGGATAACCCGGATGCGGGCCCTGCCCGGGTTGTTGCTGCTGTATTTCGGCTGGGCGTGGAATGCGGAACAGATGACCTCGCAGGCCCGGCAGCCGTTGCATTTGTCGACATCAACCTTTATCGTCTTGATTGTTTTGGTCTTTTTTTCGCCCACGGCTAAACCTCCTTCCCCTCTTCGACCGGGGTCTCGCTGGAAGGCGCGCCGCCGTCGTTTTTGTAAACCCCCCTCTTTTCGAAGTCCTCAAACACGTAGTCCAGACCCAGTTCGCGCAGGCATTCCGGAGTCGGGATCCCCTGCTCGTTCCATCCCTTGAATTTGTAATAGGTATCCAGAAGCTGCTTCTCCAGATCGGGAAATCTCTTCTTCCAGTGGTTCTCAGGGGGTTTCTCGTCCTCTCTCCTCATGCCTCGTCTGACATTGTTGGCCCTCACCAGGGTCCGGTATCTTTTGACCGCTTCGGACAGTTTGGCTTCGTCGAATTCCATCCCGGAGCCGGCTGAAATGAATTTCGGGTAATTGTGGATGTGATAGGGAGGTTTCAGCGGAAACGACGACAAGCCGGCGCACATCCCCAGGGCGTCGTCGATGTAGTGCATCTTCTCCTGCCAGTCCACGATATCGCAGCACATTTCAGGAGTCGGGTAGTAGGGGAAGGAATTTTCTCCGCGAAGCTCCCACTCCACGAAATACCGCTTGAACTTATCGTCCGGCACCTGGAACCAGTCCTTTACGAATTCCTCCCGTTGCTCCCTCTTGGGATAAGGCATCTGCGGAAACTGCCCTTCGATCTGGGTGATGTTGATCTTCTCTCCCGTCGAATACATCAGGAAATAGATCGGATTCAGCATGGAAAGCTTCAAAGGCAGCTGTTCGTGCTTTTTGATTGTATTATGGGCATAGGCCTCCGCCCCCTTGCCGATCCTCCTGGCGGCCCAGTAC
>DSCZ01000341.1 GCA_011048855.1 Desulfobacteraceae bacterium
CTCCGGGATGAGCCCGTGCCACCGCAGGGCATAAATAAACGACACATATGAAGGGCCGTAAATGCGATTGGCGGCTTTCCCGATAACATAAGGATCCCGCGCATCCGCCGCTTTCATGTAAAGACTTCTTTTGAGGCGATACAAAACACCCTGACGGACCAGAAGGCCGATCTTTGACTTGGGATTCGCATAATTTGAAAAATGATCCTGCAACCACAAGGCATCCGGCAGATCGACCGGTATTTCAAAGGCATTTTTTTGCATATACCCTCCAACAAGTGCATAAACATTATACTTGCTGACGCAAATAAGCAAACAAAAAATAAGCATGGGACTATAGGGAAAGCACCCAGCCAGGGATAGCCACAAAATGCACATAATTCGCAAAATATATAAGAGATTATTACATTATTTTTTGTGTCTTTTGCGCCTTTTTGCGGCCAAATTACCGAAAGTCGCCTTGACCCGAAAGCGGCAAAGGATTACCGGAAGTGGCCTTGGGCGGAAAGCGGTAAAACATCTCATCGGTGAACCCTCGCTTCGGATTCTACATAACTGGCCACTAGCCACTGGCCACTTTATTTTCCTGCTGCTCCCGCTGTTCTTGCTTTTCTTGGCGCCCTGGCGTCTTGGCGCGATGCAAAAATCCGTCCTCTATTCCGAGAAAAGGGCGAGTTCAACGCGGAGTAAGGAGGGGATGCGGATTAGAGGCGAAAAGGCAGATGCGCCTGGTATGACTGCTCTTTCCCCACGTAGCCTTTCACGCATCGGTCATCACGTTTTTAATCCAGGCGAGCGCCTCTTTGGTTATGGGTTCCCGGGAAACATCCTTTCCTACTTCAAGACTCCCTGCTCCCAGGCCGAATCGATCCAGCGGCAACGAGGCCTGGAAGTCCCACGATCGATCCTCGGTATCCGCTTTATTCCGAAGCCAGACAAACACCTGCTCCCCATCGAAATTCTGAAAGCTTATTCGCGCATAGTCGAATCGGAGCATGCCGAGGGTCTTGCAGATCTCCTTCCACGCGATTTCACGGGTTTCCGCCGCCCGAATTCTTTCAAGTGCCTTATCCGGATCCCAGTTCCAGGCAAACACCCCTTTCCGCCGGAGAATTTCCGCGAAAAAGAACCCACATCCCAGAGTTATCAGTAACGCGCTTAATTCCCCGTTTCGAATTGCAAAAACCGCCGCACTAGCCAAAAACACCGCCACCGCAACCACGGGCAGCATCTTGATCTGACGTTGCATTTTTAACGATTCGTCTTTAGGTAATTTCGCCATTCCTACCAGTTCCCGGTTTTGCCTGAAACGCTGCTGCAAGTATCGAAATAAACTCCACACCAAAAGGAGAGTTGAGTATAAGAGAAAATAACCATAACCTCAACCCGACCCTGATCCATCATCAAGATGCCATCTCCCCATGGCGGGATGCACGCAGTCGCTTGACACGCACTGCCCCGCTCCTCCCCCCACCGAAAGCGGCTCAAGGCGAAAGCGGTAAAGGATTTCCGGAAATGGCGTTGGCCAAAACCGGCAGAGCAAACTGAGGTTTTTAATTTCCATTGTGCAGCCCGCTGCAGAATCAAATCATCGTGGATACCCAAGCATCTCTCTTCTTGAATTCATCATCGTTTCCCTATAATTGTTACAAGATTACGACATAGACTCCGAAACAGGGTAACCAATGATCTCACTGAGCAAAAGAACTATCTCTGAACCGTATTCTCATCCTTTTCGATGGGTGATGCTGGCATTGCTCTGGCTGATATATTTTTCATTCGGCCTGGTTTCACGTTCGCCTTCCCCCATGGTGACCCCTATTATCCGGGATTTGAACATGAGCCACGGTCTGATGGGATTTGTTCTGGGCTCCTGGCAGATGACCTATATCCTTGTGGCCGTAATTGCCGGGCTGATCCTGGATCGATGGGGAATACGAAAAGCCATATTTGTCGGGGCATTGATCATAGGGTTGTCTGCATCGCTGCGGGCCTTTTCGGTCGGCTTTGGATCGCTGCTGGTTTTCGTCGCCCTTTTCGGCCTCGGCGGACCCATGGTTTCCATCGGTTGCCCCAAGACCATCGCCCTTTGGTTCAAAGGCAAAGAGCGTAACACCGCCGTCGGCATTTATACTACAGGACCCTGGATCGGCGGCATGACTTCCCTCGCGGCCACGAATGCCGTGGTGATGCCTATTGTGGGGCACAGCTGGCGGCTGACGTTTGTTTTTTATGGCATGATCACTTTTATTTTAGCATTTCTCTGGTGGGTCATGGCCAAAGAAGCCGAGGAGACGGCCGAGGCCGGGCAATCGGTGGCCTTGGGAGTGTTGACGGCCTTGATCAAAATCCGAAATGTCCGGAATATTCTTATTTCCGGGCTCTTTGCTTTTGCCGTGATGCACGGGTTCGCGGCCTGGCTGCCGAAGATCCTTGAACAAAGGGGCATGACCGCGGTCATGGCCGGATATGCGTCCGCCGTGCCCTACCTGACCAGCATACCCGCGGTGTTGATTTTCCCCCGACTTGTTTCCGAACGGATTCGGGGACGAATCATCGCTCTTTTTGGCCTACTTGGTGGCGTAGGAATCCTGTGGGTGACGGCAACGGACTTGCCGGTTTTCTTTGGGCTCCTCCTTTTCGGCGCAACCGGCTCGGTTATCTTTCCGTTGCTCGTCATCGAACTCATAGAGATCCCGGCAGTTGGAACCCGATATCTGGGTTCAGCCAGTGGCGTATTCTTTTGCGTGGCTGAAATCGGCGGCTTTTTTGGACCCTTCAGTGTGGGGTTCTTCGTGGACCTAACGGGTGGCTTTCTGATCGGTTCGGCTTTTCTGGCGGGTCTCGGGTTGGCCATTGGTGTGCTGATGTTTTCCATTAAGAACAGAACTATGCCGCAGTAGATGGGGACATCTGAAGCAAATTCTCAAAATTGACGGAAAGACGGCCGATGAAAGGAAAAACTGTCAGCGCCTTTTTTACATAGTCCTCAAAGCATCGCTTTAAAGATGCTTCAGGAACAAGAGGTAGGATATGGCAGTAAAAAAATGGAGGGCAGCTAACATTGTTCACTAAACTTCATTTTATGATTTTAAAGTTTTTCCAGATCCTCTTAAATAGGGTTCATCCGACTAAAGCGTACTTTGCCTGGTGAAGAGCCATGATTTTGAGTTTGAAGAACTCATTATCTCGAAAGCCGAATGCTTGTCGTTTCATGGTTTTGATTTTGTGGTTAGTACCCTCTAAGGGCGCGGTATAAATCGGGCAGTCATTAAGCAAGGATGCCGCTACGATGATTGGTGAGGGTACGGAGGAATTTGACCAGTATGGTGAAATCGGAGGCATTGGGTCTGGCGATCCAGCTTTGCCGGAAATGGCTCAAGGCCGAAATCGGTAACGGATTGCCGAAAGTGGCTTTGAGCCGAAATCGGTAAAATCTCTCATGGGTGGACCCTCGCTTCCGATTGTACATACCTGGCCACTAACCACTAGCTGCTGGCCACTTTATTTTCCCGCTGTTCTTGGCGGCACACGTCTTGGCGCGATGCAAAAACCGTCAGTTGTTTCCGAACCGGTAAGGGGTTATGTGGCGGTTTTGTGATGATGGTGGGTGTAGCTTGAGGGGAAGATGTGGGTGAGGATGCCGATCAGCATGGCGAAGTAGAAGAGGTTTGCGGGGATCTGGAGGTTGAAGTCGAAAAAGCTGTGGAAGGCCATGGAAACCAGGCCGCTCCAGGCGCCGACTGCCATGAAGAAATGCCTGGAATAGCCGAAGTGCCTGAAAAACCGCCTCAGCCCCACGAGCCCGCGCACGAGCAGGTAGAGCCAGCCCGTGGTCAAAAGCAGAAAGCCCGGCCAGCCGGTTTCCACCAAAAGCTGGAGGTAGTCGTTGTGGGTGTGAATGGAAAGCCGGGTCGTCTGCGCGTTCACCTGGAACACCGGCTCCACGATCTCGTAGTTCCCCGGTCCCACACCAAAGGGGTGCTGCTGGACGATAAGCCACGCATCTCGCCAGAGATTCAACCGACCGGTCTCCTGATCGATTTTCATGAACCGCTCGATTACCGAGTCGAAACCGATCTGGCCGCAGTAAATCAAAAGAAGAACCACGGCCGCCCCGGTCCCGAGCCAGAAGCCTCTCCTGAGCCCAGCGCCCGAAAAAGCCATCGCACCCATAAAAGCAATGAAGCCGAGCGCAAGTCCGGTGATTCCCGCGCGCGAGCGGGAAAAAACCAGCGCCAGAAGCATCACCACCAGGAAAATGGCGATCAGCAGCTGCCGGTTGAAACGATCTGAATTGATCAGGTGTTTCACCTTGAGTTTCCGGGTCTCCTCCCACGGAGAAAGCGAAAGAAGATATGCCAGCACCAGGGGCCAGGTCATCTCGATCATCCCGGCGAAGTGGTTGCGGTTGATGTAGGTCCCCCGAGCATGCCCTTGATAATAAAGCGTATGGCCAAGCACACCGGTCGTGGGGACCATGGCCTGCACCAGCCCGTAGAGCGCCTCCAGGCTTCCAAGCACAAGAAGAACAACTACGAGCCGCGTGAGAAATTGCCGCTCCAACGAGGCCCTTTTCACCATCACACCGATAAGCAAGGCCGCAAGCCACAAACTCCACCTGCTGAGAGAAAGGGTGTTCACGTATGCGACGGACTTCCAGCCGGCCGACGCACCGAACA
>DSCZ01000522.1 GCA_011048855.1 Desulfobacteraceae bacterium
GGTCCTTTCCTACTTTGGGGCCCACCATCTCCACCCGCCTGATCTCGGTTCCAGAACCGAATTCGGCTGTCAACGCACGGGAGACCTTCTCTCCGATCCCAGCCAGCTCAACTTCGGTTTCCCTGACCCGGATCAGGTATTCGTTGCCGCCGTGATCCCCGAACTCCTGGACAATACTGTCCTGCAGTTGAACGATTGCCAACGCGTTCTTGATCTCCGCAGGGCTTCGCTCAGTGTCGAACCGCACCTGAACAAGGACGCCACCCGAAAAATCGACTCCATAGTTGGGGCCCCCTCTAAAAAGAAGCACGGTTATGCTGAGAAGGACTGCGATGATCGAGATAACGGCGGTCAGTTTTCGTTTTCCAAGGAAATCGATCCTGGTTCCCGGTTTAATGAACTCCATCTAATCTCTCCGATTACTTGCTTTAGATGCTAAGTTTTTTCACCCTGCGGTGAACATAAATGTAGTCGAATACGATCCGTGAAACAAAAATTGCCGTAAAAAGACTGGCGACTATACCAATGCTCAGGGTCACCGCAAATCCGCGCACCGGACCGGATCCAAACTGGAACAATACCAGGGCGGCGATCAACGTGGTGATGTTGGCATCCAGAATAGTTACCAGCGCTTTACCGTAACCTCCTTCGATTGCGGTCCTGGGAGTTTTTCCAAGTCGGACCTCTTCCCTTATACGTTCAAAGATCAATACATTTGCATCCACAGACATACCAATGGTCAAAATCATACCGGCGATGCCCGGCAGGGTCAGGGTAGCGCCGAAAAATGCGAGGCCACCCATAATAATAACGATATTAAGCATTAATGCCATATCGGCGATCATACCGGAGAAACCGTAGTAAAGCACCATGAACAAGATCACCACCAGACCGCCGATGATCATCGACTTAAAGCCTTTTTCGATAGAATCCTTTCCCAGCGAAGGGCCGACCGTCCTTTCCTCAATGATCTTGACCGGGGCGGGCAGTGCACCTGCACGCAGCACGATGGCCAGATCACGCGACTCCTCCATCGTGAAGCGTCCGGTGATCTGGGCTTTTCCTCCTGAGATTCTATCCTGGATCACGGGGGCGGAGTTGACTCTATTATCAAGGACGATGGCCAGGCGGCGTTTTATATTTTCACCGGTGATCTGTTCAAAAAGCCTGGCTCCTACGGAATCAAAGCTCAGAGAAACATAAGGCTCGTTGTACTGGCTGTCTATCTGTACCCTTGCGTCGGTGATATACTCTCCGGTCAACACCGTCCGTTTTTCCAGAAGAAACGGAATCTTCCGTTCGCTACCGGTCCGTGGATCCACCGAAACCTGGTACAGGATCTCCGTGCCCGGCGGGACTTTGCCGTCAAGTGCCTCCTCTACGCTGTGGTCTTCATCTACGAGTTTGAATTCGAGCAGCGCTGTTTTGCCTATCAACGCTATCGCACGCTCCGTATCTTTGACCCCGGGAAGCTGGATCAGAATCCGGTTGTTTTCCTGGGGCCGGATGTCGGGCTCGCTCACTCCGAACTGGTCGATCCTGTTACGGATCGTCTCCAGTGCCTGGTCAACGGCCATTTTCGCCACCCTGCTCTTCGCCTTGGCCTGAAGGGATAGCGCGAAGGATTTCCGCTCATCCTCTCCGGGCAGGGCCTTGAAATCGAAATCAGGGTAGTTGCTCCGGGCCAACCTGCGAAATGCGTCCCCGTCTTCCTCTCTCATCAACGTGATGAGAATTTCCTCGGTCCCGACCCGCCGCAGATCCAGGTATCTCAGTTTTTCCCTTCTAAGATCCTGCTTTATTTCTTCAACAATCCTCTCGATGTGGCTTTCAACTGCCTTGGGGGTCTCAACTTCAAGCACCAGATGCATCCCCCCCTGCAGATCCAGACCAAGGGTGATCTTTTCCTCCGGAAGAAACAGTGTCGACCACCACGAAGGAAGTTCGGAGCGGAGACTGGGAACCAGATAAAGGATCGAAAAGAAAATGACTATAAACGCGCCGGCGGCACGCCATAAAAGGCTCTTTGACACTTCTCACTCCATCGTCGGTTTTATATTGATCAATCCGTTACCAAAACGAATAGGCCGTCTCAAAAAGCAGCCGATCATCACTGGCTTTTTTGAATCACCGAAGATATAAAGCCGCGCGCAATCTTAACCCTGATCTTCGGGGCCACCTCGATAGTAAGGGTGTCGTCGCTGATACCGGTTACGACACCGTGAAGGCCGCCGTTGGAGATGATTTTATCTCCCTTTTTCACCGCAGCGATCATTTCCTTGTGCATCTTGGCCTTTTTCTGCTGCGGCCGGATAAGCAAAAAGTAGAAAATGGCGAACATCAGTATAAGAGGCACGAAAGCACCGAATGCACTGCCCTGACCACCCGAGGCTCCTCCGCCACCCATTGCATAAGCCAGAAAATCCATTAGATTCCTCCTTCTTTCTTTTGTCGGCGACGCTCATAAAACGTACGCCTGAATTCAGCTGTACGATCCTCCAGAATCGCTTCTCTTATCTTACCCATCAGGTGGGTATAATAATAGAGATTGTGTATTGTATTCAACCTGTAGGCCAGGAGTTCTCCGGACATATACAGATGCCTGAGATAAGCCCTGGAAAACTTCCTGCAGGTATAACAACCGCATTTCGGGTCGATGGGACCTTCGTCGCGGGCGAACTGCGCGTTCTTGATCGATATTCGCCCGCTTTCGGTGAATAACGTGCCGTTCCTTGCATTGCGAGTCGGCATGACGCAATCGAACATGTCCACCCCCCGCAACACACTTTCCACCAGATCCTCGGGAGACCCAACCCCCATTAGATATACCGGCATGGTATCCGGCAGCAACCCGACACTCATGTCTATCATTCGCAAACGGCATTCGGGGTCTTCCCCTACGGCAAGCCCACCCAGAGCGTAGCCGTCAAAACCGATTTCCGAGATTTCCATGGCGCTGCGTTCTCGCAAATCCTGAAACACACCCCCCTGAACTATACCGAAAAGAGCTCTTCCAGGGACAGAAAAATGCTCCCTGCATCGTCTGGCCCATATCGTAGTCAGCGCGGTTGACCTTTGAACATACTCATATTCAGAAGGATACGGCACACACTCGTCAAATGCCATCACAATATCACTGCCGAGCGCCTTCTGAATGTCCATCGATTCTTCAGGCCCGATGAAGTGGGAGGAACCGTCCAGATGAGAACGAAAAATCACTCCCTCCGGCGTTATCTTCCTCAGAGGCGAAAGGCTGTAAACCTGAAATCCACCGCTGTCGGTAAGAATCGGCCTGTTCCAGCTCATGAACCTGTGAAGCCCGCCTAAACTCTCGATCAACCTGTGGCCCGGCCTCAAATACAAATGGTACGTATTGGCGAGGACGATTTCCGCACCAAGCTCTTTCAGATCGTCCGGGCTGACCGCCTTTACCGATCCCCGGGTGCCTACCGGCATGAAAACAGGTGTCGGGATTTTACCTCGCTCGACAACCAGCTCACCGGCACGTGCACGGCATCCACTGCAGGTATGTAAAACGTTGAACTCCAAAGTACCTTTATAATATAACCCGGCAGCCTCCGGGTAGGATCTTGATGCGGGAAACCTTCGCTTCTAAACGATCAGCATCGCATCCCCGTAGCTGAAAAACCGGTACCCGCTTTTCACTGCATGTTCATACACCTGCAGAATCAAATCCGTGCCGGCGAAAGCGGATACAAGGAAGAGCAGCGAACTCCTGGGCAGGTGAAAATTGGTTATCAATGCATCCACCACTTTAAAAGAATGCCCCGGGGTGATCGTCAACCCGGTCACACCCGAGCCGGAATCAATATCCCCCCCATGGCTTCCCACCGTCTCCAGGGTTCGTACTACGGTCGTACCGACCGCAATTACCCGCCCCCCCTTTTTCCTGGTCTCGTTTATCGCGGCTGCGGCATCGACGCCGATCTCGAAATATTCCTCATCAACCCTGTGCCGGCGGATATCGTGCACCCTGACCGGCTTAAAAGTGCCGTATCCCACGTGCAGAGTCACAAAAGCGAAACGCGCTCCTGTTTCGGTTATCCTCTGCATCAGAGAGCTCGTAAAGTGGAGTCCGGCCGTGGGTGCAGCCACGGACCCCCTGGATCGCGAATAAACGGCCTGGTAACGCTCGCGATCGATCCGGCAGCGGGGATCGTCTTCCCCGCGTTTTATATATGGAGGCAACGGCACCCGCCCGCATTCATCAAGAACTTTCTCAAGCAGGTCCCCATCTTCGAACTCCACATGGACAACACCGCCCCCGGGCACGGATCCGACCCGACCGACAAGGCCTCCTTCAAAAAACAGGTGCACTCCGGGTGTCGGCCGCTTCGAAGATTTCATCAAACAACGGCACACGGCGTCACCGCCATGAAAATCCCGATGATCCAGAATCAGGATTTCGACCTTTCCGCCGCTGGCCTTTCTGCCGGCCAGTTTCGCAGGAACCACCCGCGTATTGTTTACTACGATCAAATCTCCGTCGCGGAGAAATGACGGCATTTCATGAAAACTTCGATCCGAATACGAACCTCTTGCCCGGTCAACGAGGCAAAGGCGGGAGCGGTCCCGTTCGGTGCAAGGGGCCTGAGCTATCAGTTCAGGCGGCAAATAATAA
>DSCZ01000074.1 GCA_011048855.1 Desulfobacteraceae bacterium
GTCTAACCCGAAATTTATGGCTGGTCGCTTCGACCAGCGTCATGACGATCCGGATCGTGTGTTTGCCGGGTTTAAAAAACAAAACCCATTTCCATTTATCGCGGAAAACGGGGTTTTAGAGTCTATGAGTGCCATTTGAAATCCATGCAATTATTGCTCGATTTAAAAATTTGACAGACCTAAAATAGGTGGTATTTTAGTAGTATGAAAATAAAGACTTCAATCACACTTTCGGATGAGATACTTAAAGGAATCGATCGCCATATCGGGGAGTACAGAAGCCGTTCCGAGTTTCTAGAGGTGGCTGCACGAAAGCTCATCATTTATTTGGCACGAAAAAAAGCCGAGCAACGCGATCTTGAGATTATTGATCGCTGTGCAGATTCACTCAACGCTGAAGCAGAGGACGTGCTCACGTATCAGGTCCCGCTATGAGGCGTGGAGAACTCTATAGGGTGATGCGGCCCTCATCGCGTGACCCCGAGAAATTCCGCGTATTCGTCATTGTCAGCCGGCAAGTTCTTATCGATTCTCGGTTCTCGACGGTTATTTGTGCTCCGGTGTATTCCTCCTACGAGGGGCTTTCGACCCAAGTGCAGCTTGGGATTAACGAAGGGCTCAAGCATGACAGCGGTATACATTGCGACGGACTTTTTACGTTTCATCAATAATGACGACGTTTTCGATGCCGTCATCCTTGACATCTGCCTGGTCCATCATTAATATATCTGCGCATATACTTAAATACTTGCCGGGCAAAAATCCTCGGATTTTTCTTCCGGCGTCATAATAAGCGAGGAGAGGATGGTCAAGGCCGAAGAACTGGCGCGGGTCTTCAAGGTGCTTTCCGTTGAAAGCAGGGTGAGAATCGTTCAATTGCTCAAGTCGAGAGCCCTATGCGTAAATGCACTTGCCAACCTGCTCGAAATCAGCCCTGCCGCTGTGTCCCAGCATTTGAGAATTCTGAGGGACGCCGGGATCGTGAGGCCTGAAAAACGCGGGTATTACGTTCACTACCGGTTGGAGGAGGAAACACTCGAAGGCTGGCGGGTACTGGCGGACCGGTTTTTAACGGAAGATGATTCGTTCGGTCCTTTTTTAGAAATCAAAACCATGAAGGAGGAGTGCCATGAGTGATTGTTGTTGTCAAAAACCGGAATTTTTAAAAACGGTGCCGGAAAAATGCAGCAAAGAACAGATCGAGAAGTGCCACGGCTCGAGTGGAGAACATCCCTGTTGTGAACAGAAAAAGGAAGCGGAGAACTGATCCGACATGATAGACGTGCATGGGCTCGCCAAGAGCTTCGATGACGTTAAAGCGGTGGTCGATGTAAATTTCTGCGTGAGCGACGGTGAGCTTTTCGGATTTCTGGGACCGAACGGCGCCGGCAAGACCACAACGATCAATATGCTTACCGGTCTTGCCAGGCCCGATTCCGGAACGATAACCATCGGCGGCATAGACTGCAGCAGGGATCCCAAGGCTGCCCAGCATTTGATGGGGGTGGTGCCCGACGAAAGCAACCTTTATTCGGAGCTGACAGGCTTTGAAAATCTGTGTTTTTGCGGGGCTCTCTATGGAATGAAAAAGAAGCCGCGCGAGAAACGGGCTGCGGAACTGCTTGAGACTTTCGGGTTGTCGGATGCAGCCGGGCGGAAATTCGCAGGTTATTCCAAGGGGATGAAACAAAAGTTGACGATTGCTGCAGGAATCATCCACAACCCTCCGATTCTTTTTCTTGATGAGCCTACCACCGGGATAGATGTGGCAAGCGCCAGGCAGATCAGGAAACTTATAGCCGACCTGAACGCCTCGGGCACCACTATATTTCTCACCACCCACTACATAGAGGAAGCGGAAAGACTTTGCGGCCGGATCGCGTTCATCGTCTCGGGAAGGGTGATCCGTGTCGATTCCGTATCGGAGTTGATGCAGCCGGTTCAAGGCAAACACGTGATGATCCTTTCCGTGTCCGGCGGCGGACCGGCGCTCGAACGCCAGCTGGCGGAGGTATTTCCAGGCTTGGAATTCACCCGGAGTTCGGTGGGCCGTGTGAGGGTGGAGGCGCGGGAAGAAATTCGGGTGGGGCAGGTGGTAAAATTCCTGGAAGACCGAGGCATAGAAGTATCTGAGGCTAGAAAGGTTCGGGCCTCGTTGGAAGATGTTTTTGTACATGTCACGGGAATTGAGGCCGACGCCATGAAGAAAGAGCGGGAAAAGAAGGGAGGCGCGGCATGAACCACTGGATTGCGTTCTGGAACATTATCATGAAGGACATGCGCGCTTATTATCTGAAGCCGCCCAACATCAGCTGGGGACTTATTTTCCCGGTCGCATGGACGGCCATGTTTTTCATCAAGACCGGGAGCGGAATTGACAGCATCGTTTCGCTGCTTCCGGGTGTGACAGCGATCTCCGTGCTGTTCGGCACGACATCAATGCTTTCAGTGACTATCACGTTTGAAAAGAAAAACAAATCCTTCGACAGATTGCTGCTGGCGCCGATTCCGCTGAATTTTTTGATGCTGGCCAAGACATCCGGCGCCATTGTCTTCGGTATCGCCAATGCCTTCATCCCGGTAGCAATCGCCTCGATGCTGATGGATCTGGGATCGGTGAGGTGGCTGGTGTTTCTTCCGGCGGTGTTTATGATAGCCATTTCTTCCACATTCCTGGGTCTTTTCATCGCCGTCGCCGTCAAGGAAGTTTTCGAGGCTCAGACTTTTTCTAATTTCTTCCGTTTCCCGATGGTGTTTCTCTGCGGGTTGTTTTTTCCGGTAGCACAACTGCCGATTTTTATCAGGCCGCTTTCCTACGTGCTGCCATTGACCTACGGGGTCGATGTTCTTCACGGGGCGGTTTACGGCGGAAATACAATGCCTTACGCTCTCGACTTGTTTCTACTTGCTTTGTTTTGCATTGCCTTGTTTGGGTCTAGTCTTCATAATATTAAGCGTAAATGGATAGTATAATGTGTAAGCCTGGCTTCGCTGACATGCCTGCGTGGAATGCGGCGAAAATATGATCTATTGAAAACCTGGCCGCGTGAGGCAATTGCTGATCCATGGCTTCAGGAAACTTTTCCACGGTGAAACCATGAGCATTTCGCTTATCTTGCTGGTTGGTATTTTCTTGATATCCCTTGTGTTGACGATGGTAGGCCTGGGTGGAGGTTTAATTTTTTCACCGCTTTTCGTGCTTCTCGGCTTCGCAAAAGCCGAAGCTGCTTCCGCCTCTTTATTTCTGAACCTGATCGCCGCCGCATCCGCCGCTTACACCTATTCACGTAAGAAGATGGTGGATTTTTCTCTTTCGATCCCGCTGATCGTCGCATCGAGCCTGGCCGCGCCGATTGGGTCGATTCTGAATGTGCGCATCGACCTGAAACCTTTTTTGATCATCATGAGCGTTGTGCTGGCCATGGCAGGCGTGCGGATGCTTATGTCGCCGCCGCTGGAAGTTCAGGGTGCCCGACTCACGCCGTTTAAAAAGGTCGCCGGCGGTACCGTCATCGGAGCATGCATCGGCTTCATCGGCGGCCTTCTCGGGATCGGCGGCGGGGTGTTCGTGGTGCCGCTTCTCATCTATATCCTTAAGCCTCCCACCAAAATCGCCGCCGCCTCGTCAACTTTTATTGTCTGCTTTTCCTCGTTGACCGGTTTTCTCGGCTATGTTTCCATGGGTCAGATCGATTGGCGTTTTATTCTGCCTGCTGCAGTGGCGTCTTTCGTCGGCGGGCAGGCGGGGGCAAGAATCATGAGCAGCCGTCTCAAGGGAAAAAATATACGGGTTATTTTCAGCGTGATTTTATTCCTTCTCTGCGTCAAGCTGGTTCATCGGGCTTTTTGGGGATCGTGAGGGGTTTTCATGGCAGAACGGTTCAAATTTGATCGCATGGAGCTGGCCGGATCCCTGGGCGACCTGGGGGCGTTGCTGCCCATCGCCATCGCCATGGTTCTGTTCAACGGCTTAAACCCCCTGGGGCTTTTTTTGAGTATCGGTATTTTCTACGTGGTTTCGGGAACCTATTTCGGAGTTACGGTGCCGGTGCAGCCGATGAAGGTCATCGGAGCCTATGCTATCGCCACGGCCATGAGCCCGGATCAGATCCTGGCATCATCCCTGTTGATGGGGATTTTTCTGCTGATTGTGGGGCTTACAGGCGCCATTGACTTGATCCGAAAAATAACCCCTCCATCGGTGATCTGCGGCGTGCAACTTTCCACCGGCGCATTGTTGATATCCGGCGGCATCAAGTTCATCATCGGAACATCCTCCTTTCAGACCATGCACAAATCTGCGGAACCTTATCTGGCCGTTCAGGCTATCGGGCCGGTGCCCATCAGCCTGGTGATAGGAACAATCGCTGCGGTGATCACCTTGTTTCTGCTTGATAATCGCAGATTTCCGGCTACCTTGATCGTAGTGGCAGGAGGGTTCCTCACGGGGCTGGTTCTGGGAGCCGGAGCTGGATCAGGAGGCTTGGGCGTCGGTTTTAATCTCCCGGAGATTTTTCCATTTGGTTTTCCAGCAGGAGCCGATTTTACATTCGCACTTTTTGCCCTGGTTCTGCCTCAGCTTCCCATGACCCTGGGTAACGCGGTGCTTGCCTACACAGA
>DSCZ01000602.1 GCA_011048855.1 Desulfobacteraceae bacterium
CACTTATGTTACGCTCGAAGCGGGCACGGGATGTGTTCACACCGCACCGGGACACGGCCGGGAAGACTACGAAACCGGCATCGTCTACGGACTCGATGTTTACAGCCCTGTGGATGATTGCGGCTGCTTCACCGATGATGTTGAATATTTTGCAGGAAAGAACGTTTTTGAAGCAAACGACGCGGTCAATGCAAAACTGAGCGAGGTCGGAGCTCTGCTTCACCAGCAGGACATCACCCATGAATACCCTCACTGCTGGAGGTGCAAGCGGCCGGTGATCTTCCGGGCCACCGAACAGTGGTTCATATCCATGGAAAAGAACGGGCTGCGACAGGCGGCCCTCGAATCCATCAACAGCGTTCAATGGATTCCTTCCTGGGGAAAAGACAGAATTTACGGAATGATTGAAAAGCGGCCCGACTGGTGTATTTCGCGGCAGAGGGCGTGGGGTGTGCCGTTGACTGTTTTTTTCTGTAATAAATGCAACAACATCGTCATTTCCAAAGAGATCATAGAACACGTGGCCGCAATCGTTGAAAAGAAAGGCGTGGATGTCTGGTTCACCGAGCCTGAAGACAAGCTGCTGCCCCCCGGTACGCTGTGCCCTCACTGTGGGACGGGTGATTTCCGGAAAGAAACCGACATCCTGGATGTCTGGTTCGACTCCGGTGTCAGTTACGCGGCTGTGATGGAAAAAAGGTCTTACCTGGACAGCCCGGCCGATCTCTATCTGGAGGGAAGCGATCAGCACCGTGGATGGTTTCACAGCTCGCTTCTTTGCTCGGTGGGCACCCGGGGGCGCGCCCCTTACAAACAGGTCCTCACCCACGGATTCGTGGTCGACGGTGAGGGAAAAGCAATGCACAAATCGGCCGGCAATGTGATTTCCCCCGAAGAGCTCATCAAAAATTACGGTGCGGAAATACTCCGCCTCTGGGTGGCGGGGGAAGATTACACCGACAATATCCGGCTTTCCACCGAAATCCTCCAGAGGCTTACGGAAGCCTACCGCCGGATCCGCAACACCTGCCGGTATTTGATTGGAAACCTTCATGATTTCAATCCGGTTGAAAACCGGGTTGCCTACGAGGAAATGGAGGAACTGGACCGTTTCGCCCTTCACCGGCTCCAGGAATTGAGCCGGACGGTGCTCAAGGCCTACGACGATTTCGAGTTCCATGTGATCTATCACAGCCTTCACAATTTTTGTGTTCTGGACCTCTCTTCGTTTTACCTGGATATCATCAAAGACAGAATTTATACTTCCGCGGCCGGTTCCAGGAAACGAAGATCAGCACAAACCGCTATGAATGAAATTCTGGAGACGCTGACGCGGCTGATGGCTCCGATTTTATCCTTCACCGCTGATGAACTCTGGGCCTTCACGGCTGAAGAACCCCAGCGTCCGCAAAGCGTGCATGCCGATATGTTCGTTCCGGTGAAGGAGCAGTTCCTCGACCCGGAACTGGCGTCCCGATGGGAGACTATCCTTTCAGTCCGAAAAGAAGTTTCCAGAGCACTGGAAACCGCCCGTAAGGAAAAACGCATCGGGCATTCCCTGGACGCCGAGGTAACACTGGGGTGTCCCCCGGACCTTCTTGATGAACTCAGCGGTTATCGAGAAGCCCTACGGTCCATCTTCATCGTTTCCTCGGTCGAATTGAAACCGGCCGATGAACTCGAAGGCGGCGCCGAAACCGAAGCATTCCCCGGTTTGAAGTTGTTCATCAAGCCCTCCGGCGCAGCCAAATGCGAGAGATGCTGGGTCCATGACCCGTCTGTCGGATCCGATCCCGACCATCCGACCATCTGCCATCGGTGCCTGAGGGCGATGGAAGAACAAAATGGAAAGGGGAGATGAATCGCCTTACGATCACGCATGCGGCCGCTTTCCTGCTGACTCTTCTCCTCGACCAGGCAACAAAGCTGGCCGTGGCCGCAGCTTTGCCGGTGTATGGCTCTATTTCAGTCATCCCGGGCTTTTTCAATCTGGTGCACGTCAGGAACAAAGGCATGGCCTTTGGCATGATGAACCGGCCTGACAGCGGCTTTTTTTTCATCTTCCTGGTGGTTGCAAGCATTGCAGCCATAGTCGTTCTCGGCTACTGGTACCTGAGCCGCCGGGAAAGCGAGAAGTTTTCCGTTTCCCTGGGCATCTGCCTGATGATGGGAGGGGCCGTAGGGAACCTTATCGACAGGCTCCGGCTTGGGGAGGTCATTGATTTCATCGACCTCTATCTGGGCTCTTATCACTGGCCGGCCTTCAATATCGCGGACATGGCGGTCAGCTGCGGAGCGCTCCTGGTAGCCGCAGGAGTGCTTCGAGCTGGTAAATCCAGGTCGAATTGAAGGCTGAAAGACTTTCCACGCGGCCGTCAAGTAAGGATTTAAAGACAAAATGTTTCCAGTTCTCTTCAACATCGGTCCCCTCACCATTCATACCTACGGGGTTTTCGTCGCGATGGGCTTCTTCGCCGGGCTCGGACTGACCATACGGCTTGCTCGCACAGAAGGCATTCCCCCAGGGCTGATCATGGATATGAGCTTTGTTATTCTGGTCGCGGCAATAATCGGCTCCAGAGCGCTGTATGTTTTCATGAATCTTTCCTTTTACCTGGAAAATCCGATCGATGCTTTCAAGCTGTGGGAAGGGGGACTCGTTTTTTCAGGCGGCCTGGCTGCTTCGGCTGCAGTCATGGGATGGTACATACACCGTCATGGACTATCGTGGTGGAAAACCGGCGATCTTTGGGCGCCCGGAATCGCTCTCGGCCAGGCCGTAGGCAGGATAGGATGCCTGATGGCCGGCTGCTGCTATGGAAAACCCGCATACGACCTGCCGTGGGCTCTGATCTTCACCGACCCGTTATGTCTCGCACCCACGGGAATCCCTCTGCATCCCACGCAGCTTTATTCAATGATCTCAGGCTTTGTTATCTTCGGTTTTCTCCTGGCTCTCTTTTACAAAAAAAGATTCAATGGGCAGGTGTTGATCTGGTTCATTATTCTACATTCGACCGCCAGGTTGATAATCGAACGTTTCAGGGGAGATTACCGTGGTGTGGTCTTTGATTCTTCGATGAGCCTCACGCAGCTGGTCACCCTGCTTCTGCTTTCGGCCGGGGTGGCGGCCCTGTTATTCAAAAAAAACCGGCCCGGGAAAGAACAAAAATGAAATCGGAACACGCCGACCTCGAAGCCCGCCATCCGGCGGAGGATCTTTTCTCTGTCCGGGGAAGAAAACCTCTGGTCCACTGCATCACAAACCAGGTTTCGATGAACTTTGTGGCGAACGCCCTGCTGGCTGTCGGGGCCTTGCCTGTGATGGCCTCCGCTGTTGAAGAAGTCGAGCAAATCACCGCTGAAGCCCAGGCACTACTGCTCAATACCGGAACGATAAGCCCGGAGGCCGCTGAAGCCATGCGGCTCGCAGCAGGTGTTTGCGCCGATGCGGGGATACCCATCGTCATCGACCCGGTCGGCGCCGGGGCCAGCAACTACCGCCGAAGCATCCTGTTCGAACTGATGGAACATGCGCCACCGGCGGTTATCCGTGCAAACGCGTCGGAAATAATCGCTCTGTCCGGCAGGCATACAGGCGGCGGTGTTGACAGCGTTCATAAACCGGAGGATGCTTTATTCGCCGCAAAAAATCTTGCTGCAGTCTGGAAATGCCCGGTGGTCATATCCGGTGCAGTCGACTATGTGGTTTGTGAACATCAGTCGATATCCATAGCAAACGGATCCAGGTTGATGAGCATTGTCACAGGGATAGGATGTGCCGCGGGCGCTTTGATAGCCGCTTTTGCAGCGGTCTGCCCGGACCGTGCCCGTGCGGCGGCAAGCTCAATGGCGGTTATAGGCGTCGCAGGCGAGCTGGCCGCAGAAAAAGCCGAAGGACCCGGCAGTTTTCAGGTTTCTTTGCTCGACGCCCTCTATATGCTCGACGCCGGGGCTCTCGACGGCAGTGTCCGGCTGCAGACATTGTCCGGCGGATAACAGGAGAATTTCATGCAGAAACGTTACAAAACCGCGTTGACGATCGCCGGCTCCGACAGTAGCGGAGGAGCCGGAATCCAGGCTGATATCAAAACCTTTTCAGCGCTGGGTTGTTATGCGATGTCCGTCATTACAGCACTTACAGCACAGAATACCACGGGGGTACGCGCGATTCACGCAGTGCCGCCGGAATTCGCGGCGGAACAGCTCGAGGCCGTTTTCACCGACATCCCGCCCGATTCGGTGAAAATAGGCATGCTTTATTCCGCCGAGCTGATAGAAACCGTCGCCTGGATGCTCGCCAAACACAACGCGCGCAACATTGTCCTGGACCCGGTTATGGCGGCTCAAAGCGGAGACAGGCTGCTTCAGGAAGAAGCGGTGGAAGCCGTGAAAAGCCATCTGATGCCTCTGGCGTCGGTGGTCACCCCGAACCTGTCCGAGGCCGGGATAATACTGAAGAGGAATGTCCGGAACGTTTCAGACATGGAGAAGGCGGCCAGAGACCTTTCGAAATTCGGGAGCGGAAGCATCCTCGTAAAGGGGGGACATCTGGAAGGCGATAAAAGCACCGACATACTCTTCACCCCATCCCGGGACCGGTTAATTCATATAC
>DSCZ01000071.1 GCA_011048855.1 Desulfobacteraceae bacterium
CTCTGGTAATATGAAAAACGGACGACCGTGGTATAATATTGGAACTAACAAAAAAACCCACCACAAAGGAGGTCGTCCAATGAGAAAGATAGCATATTTGGGCATGGATGCACATGCAAGCCATTGTGTTTTAGGAGACATGGGCGCTGATGGAACCTTTCGAGGAAACTGCAGATTCCCGACATCTGAACTAAACATCATCGAAGCCCTTGAAAAAATAAAAGCAAAAGAGAAATACCTGACTCTCGAAGAATGCAATCTGGCATACTGGATTGCTCAGGTCGCAAGCCCTTACGTAACGAAAGTTCTTCCCTGTGATCCAAAGGAAAATGCATTGATATACAAAGGCCCCAAAAAAGCGGACAAAGTGGACACCAAGAAGCTGTGTCGGCTGTTGAGACTTGGAGAACTCAAGGAGGTTTATCATCCTGAAAACGATGCCCGCGCCATCTTTAAGGCAGCTGCCCGGCACTATATCGATCTTCGAGATCAACAGGTTACCCTGAAACAGAAGATCAAGGCGATGTACCGCTACTGGGGCGTCATTGATGTGGCCGGTGAAGCTGTCTATTCGGTGAAAAGGCGTCATGATTACCTTAAACAGATCAAGCATTTCCAGATTAAGAACCAGCTCAACCGCCTCTACACTCTTATGGACGAGACGGAAGCCATGCAACGCAATGCCCTGAAAGCAATGAAGCAGATGGGCCGAAGATATCCCGAGATCAAGGAGTTTAAAAAGATTCCCGGTATCGCCGATGTCAACGCCCATATCTTTGATGCATTCATCCAAACCCCGGATCGTTTTGCCAATAGAAGCCGGCTTTGGCGATATTGCAAATTGGGGGTCACTGATCGCAGCAGTGACGGTAAACCGCTGGGATACAAACGCCTGGACAGATCCGGAATCTCTGAGATAAAAGCCTTAACCTATCAGGCCTGGATGAGCACCTTAAGCGGAGATAACGAGGTCAGGCGATTTTACTCGGAGTCTCTCAGCCGAACATTGAGCCGTGTCCATGCCAGGCTCAACACCCAGCGAAAGATCATTGCCGTCATGTACGGAATATGGAAAAGAGGAGAAGCCTATAGACCTCAACTGTTCCTGGATTCGCTAAAGAGTGGCGTTGTCTAAATGAGACATCACCTCTCACTGGGCTGAAGTGCGCAGCCACGGTCCAGCGGATCCGGGTTGCCGGGTGAGTCTCAAGCAATCGAGGCATAGCCGTTTCCGATACCTTGGAAAAACAGGCTCGGTCTCTGGATAGGCCCCCGGCCTTTTATACCCGATGTGACCATAGTCGTTCTCTCATTGAGAGGAGAGACTCCTATATGTGCATGGAAAGAACAAGACCCGCACTGTCATGTTGATCCGGTCACTCGACTTAGGACGCAAACTTAAAAGCCCAATGAAGGTGTTGTTCTCACGCTGACAGCAATAGCCGACGGTCGTCCTGTGAGATCAAAAAATTTGATTTCACGGTAATAGAGAAGTTTTTCTTTACCTCACTTTTCATATGTGCGCCTCTGCGCGAGTCAGAATCCCTTCGAGTCTTCAACCTACAAAAGTGTCGGGTATGGAAACCCGACCTACGGGTGTACGGCCGTCATCGGATAGAACGCCTGCAGGCGCGGTTTCCTTACCGCGCTCGGCCCGGACCATAAGGATTTCGCGGATACAATCCGCTCCCACAGAACATAAAAAAACAGAGAATATCGCGACGGGGACGTTGCTCCTATAGGGATGCCAAGGAAATATCGCGGATGGGAATTCTCTTCATCCTCAAAACAATGAAGCGGCTCGTGACAAATCGAAATGAAAACTGAAGTTAGTTGTCTATATATTCGTTCAAATATATAGTAAATTCATCAAGGGTAGAACATTTATATTTCAGCTCAAAAAACTTGTCCAATATTTCAAGTGATTGAATAGACTTAATTTCCTCTATAATATGAGGCTTGATCACATCATACTTCAGCATCAATGACTTGATGAGCAGTTCCTGCCTGCCAAGGATTATATCTTGCTCCAGGCCTTCTTTTCGAAACATATCTGCTATCGTTCCCATAAGTTCATCACCTCCCGACAATTCCCTTCTGGCTGTCTCCTGGATATCAATGTATTCCTCTTCCTGACAGAAACTTTCTCACCCTTCACCGGAACACTTGCCAGAAGATCTGGGTAGTAATCCCTCAAATGCGGTGGAATAAAACTATCCTTCGCGTAGAAGATGTTTTCCAGAACCAGATGCTTGCGGATGGATTCCGCCAGAATATTCCCCAGAAAGCTTACCGCATTTTCCCGGTCCGTCATCACCCGCTTGAAAATCTTATCGTGTGGTCCCTGAATCCCCGTCATGAAAGTATTATACTGCCCACCCCTCGACCGATGATCAAGGGAAATGGCCGGGAATCGAGAACATCTCGACTACCGTCAAATTACCGAAAACAGCCCGGAGCCGAAATCGGTAAAATTACAGGGGCGCCGGCATACTCATCACAGGCACTGGAGAGCCCGGTCCGGGGCGGCCGGTGCCGCTTGAGGAAAAAACCAATTTCAGCTCCCCTGTTGCGCCTGCTCTCCGCGGGCCCCGGAAAGAAGGCGCAGGATTTCAACAGCATCCGGAACACCGACATCGTCATCATCCTCATGCCCTGTCATGTTCCCGTTCTGCTTCTGCAGATCATTCAACTCAATCAGACCCGCTGAGTACCGAAGCAGCAAAACGGCATCAAAGGGGTCGACCCGGCCGTTGACATCAACATCGCCTTTGATAAAACCCAGGAACCGAAGCGCACCGAAAACATCGAGAGTTCCCCCGGAAAAAATCTTCTCTCGATCCGTCGAAGAGGGAAACGGCTTGACCGAACCGAGGATCGCCGCCCTTGTCTGCAAGTAGTCCATTGAAGGGCATACTGAATAGATCAAGGCCGCAGCCGCTGAAACATGAGGCGTTGCGGCGGAGGTGCCGCTCATCAAAACGTACAGGGCATCATCATCCAGGGGCACCTTCCAGCCGCCCGTAAGCCCAGCATTCGACGCCGTTGAAAGCACTTTTTCCCCTGGCGCGGCCAGATGAACCGAGTTTTTGCCGTAATTGGAGTTTCTGGAAAGGCCGCCCTTCTCCGCCTGCCAGGCCACAGAAATGATGTTGCCCAGCCTGTAGCTCGCAGGATAAAGAGGCGTTTGATCGTTGTCCCTGCCGCTGTTCCCCGCCGCGCACACAGCCAGGATGCCTGCCTCCCTCAGGCGGGAGAACGCCTCCCATTCCAAGTTGTCGGTTCCATCATTCATGGAGCCGTCGGGATTGATATTGGGGTCCGTCCCCCCGAAACTGCAGTTGACAACCCGCACCCCTGCAGCGATCGCGTAGTCGATTGCTGCGATGATGTCCGGCATCTCCATAGTATCGCTGTCGTCAGCAAGCACCTTGAGCGGGAGGATATTCGTGCGCCAGCACACCCCGGCTATACCAATCCCGTTGTCGCCGACGGCCCCGATGATACCGGCAACCTGGGTTCCGTGACCGAAGACGTCCATCGGCTCCGGCGTGCCGTCGTCGTAAACATCCGCCCTCCTGCCCGCAAAATCCCAGCCATAAATGTCATCCACGAAACCGTTTCCGTCATCATCCACTCCGGGCTCTCCATGAAGTTCCTCCGTGTTGATCCATATATTGGCTGCCAGGTCAGGATGCTTATAGTCGACCCCCGTGCCGATCACCGCAACGATCACATCCGTCGACCCGGTGGTTATCGACCAGGCATCCGGTGCACGGACAGCCCCGAGCGCCCATTGTTCCGAAAATCTCGGGTCGTTCGGCACGATTCCCAACGGGTATCTCAACGAGTTCCTCCCAACCTTTTCGACGATGGGTGATGCCTTGTAGGCCTTTATGGCCGTCGACATATCAGCCCCTTCGGGAAGCGCTACCTGGTGGATGCGGGAGCCGTGAACAACCCTCAAAACCCTGGAGCCGATCGAGGCGTGGAGAGCCTTCACCCCCGCAGGATCGGAGCCAGGTGTAAATTGAACCAGAAGCTGCCCCGGCCGGTAGGATGGACGTCCCTCGGCCTGCCGAGGTTCCCCGCTTTGAAGTCGGACGGAGGGCCGGGTGATCCGTTCATCAACGCCCGAAGGCTTTGAAGGTATTGATCCGTTCGTTGGGGTCAGCGAAAAGCCCACGGCGTCCGATCCGCCTGAAAGTTCGCCTTCATAAGGGGGATCGGAATCAGAGGATATCACACCAGATGCCATGCCCGCCCCCCCGGGATAAGCCTCCGCCCTGAGGATACGAAACCCGCCATCCTCCTGCCGTTCGTAAACCACGGCGAGGCTTACGCAAACCGTTTGAAGAAGGTGCTCCAGGGAAGAAAAACGCGCATCAATCGTGACAGGAAAATCGGAGCCTTCCACTGCACGAATCGGGGTCGAGGTGCGCAGGGAAACCTGTTCCAGGAATTTCGACAGACTGACATCGCAGGCTTTTACGATGATCCGCCCCCCGGCCGTTTCAACAATAGGTGCGGCTTGGTCGGCGGTGGCCTTACCGGGCATAATACAAGCCGCAACCACGTAAAGCGCGAAAATAAAAACCCCCC
>DSCZ01000155.1 GCA_011048855.1 Desulfobacteraceae bacterium
AACCATATTTCATTGTTTATTTTGGGAAAAGCAATGGTTATGTCATAAAAAAAGGCATCGAACCCGATGAGCGGGTTTTTCCGATCACCTATTCGGCCTCACGGGTGATCGTGAAGAAAGCCGGCTCCATCGTCGGAGTCAAGGTCACACCCCCGTGATTTGAGAAGGCATGCAGCCACCTATGCTTCCCGGGCCGGCACTCCGATAGAAATCGTGAGTAAGTTGATCCTCCGGCATGCGAATCTTTCCACCACCCAGCGTTACCTGGGAACAATCAGCGATGTGGAAGCCATGAGGTGGATCGACAACCTTCATGGATAGACCTTTACACCGGATGATGGGCGGAATGCATTTTCCGCCCTCATCCTTCTTGTATAATCACATCCTGTTCAACTTATCGTATCATGCACTTTTAGCAGGGCCTGGATTTGCGCGTATTCCGGTGCAATCATTGAACGCCAACCCAGCTTTTGACCTGGAACCGGGAGGCTGCCGTTGATGACTTTTCTTGATTTTCTGGTATCAACGGCCCTTAGCGCTTGTTCTGGTCAAGACTCTTGGTTCAGCCCAGCAATCGGTGAATAATCTCCTTGTCCGGATTGGAGTAGCCCATAACATTACATCAAGCCAACTGACGGAGCTCGGGGTATTGCCCATTCCATCGGGCTGAGCCACTGCTTCCTATGTAAGGGCACGACACACAAGAACCAACATTTGCCCATCGAAAGCCACTCATAGACACCGCTCAGTTAAGAGGCTGGATAAAGACTAAAAAATGTTAGGTTTTTTTGGATTTTAATCCTTTGAATGCATTCTCTGTCTAATGCTTCTATTTCTCCAAAACCCCAACACAATCAATCCTATACCGTATGTTATGGTCCATATTTTTCTGTATTTTTCTTGACACCAGCTAAAATCCCTGCTTACCTTTCCGCAAAAAAGCGATTTCTTATCATCAAGCAGGGAAGGAGTTGAATTATGGTCGGTTCAAGATTGGCACGAATCTTGCCGTTAACAATTCTGCTTGGTGGGCTTTGCATCGGCATTCTGAACAGAGCCGAAGCCCAGGATACCACTCCGCCGACTGTGGTATCTGCATATCCGGCGAACGGCGCTGCGAACGTGAACGGCAAGCTTCGCACGGTTTCCGTCACCTTCAGCGAGCCGATGGACAAAAGCTATATCAGCTTCAATTATGACGGGGAAAACTGGGGACTAAGCTCTCAGTCGTGGTCGGATGACGGCACAGTATTTTATATAACACGAGATACAAACCATATCATTGATGACGAGATCACGATTTCGTTTGTATTGAATCCACCAGGCCATGAGAATGATTTTCGAGACAAAGCAGGAAACCATCTGGCCACCTATCCGGTTTCCTTCACTATCGGGGCGGATGAGACTCCGCCGACAGTCGTTTCAACCTACCCTGCATCCGGCGCGACAGGCATCGACCCCTACTTTGATACAATCATCATAACCTTCAGTGAAGCCATGGTTGAAGATTTCAGCATCCAGAACAGTGGAAGTTGGGGACGATCGGAGCACACAGCCTCTACCGACATGAGACTTCTGTATATGACCAGAGTGAACGCCGGGACGCCTCTTCCTCAGGGGGAAACCGTTTTCGTTACCTTGAACCCTGATTGCGCCGGCCGGTTCAGGGATCTGGCAGGGAATCCACTTGAAAAACATACTTTTACCTTTACCGTTGGGACCCTTGGAGACCGACCGTCCGTGGTGTCCACAAACCCAGCCAGTGGGGAATTGAATGTGGGCATGGATCTTGAGTACGTGTCCATCACTTTCGACAAGCCCATGAAATCCAGTCACAGCATATTCTCCAATTTTCCTCCCTACGACCTTTCATGGTCTTCAGATCAGCAAACCGTGACCTTGTCAAGGAGGGATTTGTCTACGCCTCTTTTTGCGGACGCAATCTACTTTTTCACTCTGAACAAGGATGGGGTCACAAGCTTTCAGGATCTGTCCGGTGCACCTCTGGAGGAATACAGCTTTTCTTTTACCACAGCCATGAATTATCAGTTGCACAAATTCCCGGCGAACGCCATAAAAGGGTTCAAATGGCCCTATTACCTGAGCATTCCGAACAATCTGGGGCGAAATACCGTGCTTCTGGTTGAAACAAACAATACGGGGAATGTGAACGATGACTGGGCCGTCCATGACCAGTCGGCGGAAAACCTCGCGAAATGGAGATCCAACTTTGCAATGGATCTGGATGTTCCACTCCTTGTGCCCACTTTTCCCCGGCCGTCAGGCACCGATATTTACCCTCCCCTTTGGCTGATCTACACCCATGCCCTTGACCGCGACTGCCTCACAACGACGTCCGAGGGCCTGGAAAGAATCGACCTGCAGCTTATCGCCATGGTGGATGATGCGAAAGCCAGGCTCAGGTCCATGGGCTATACCGTGGCCGAGAAAATCTTTATAAACGGCTATTCTGCTTCCGGTTCCTTTGCCAACCGATTCACCCTCCTCCATCCGGAAATTATCCAAGCCATGGCAAGCGGGTCTCCGGGAGGATGGCCTACCGTTCCAGTGAGTACATGGAACAATGAGACGCTGCGGTATCCTGTTGGCATCGCCGATCTGGAGAACCTGATCGGAGAGCCTTTCAACCTCGCGGCGTTTCGTCTGGTGCCCCAGTACATCTATGTTGGAGATAAGGACTACAATGACGCGGTGGATTACCGGGACGGCTTCGATCCGGAAGACGAAGAACTTGTCAACAGGCTTTTCGGAGACGGAGAACCTTATATCGTGGAGCGCTGGCCCCATGCAGAGGCTATCTTTGATTCCGTGCAAAGCAGCGCCCAATTCGTCATCTATGCCGGCGTTGAGCACACGATAACACAAGCCATGTTCGGAGATCTGCTGGGTTTCTTTCAGAATTATCATCCAGGGCGGTTTGAGCTTTCCCATTCAATCCTGGCACTCCAGATTGCAGCCGGCATGGATTTGGATGGAGCGTACAGTGTTCTCGATATCAGTGGAGACGGCAAGATCGGTATAGAAGAAGCGGTTTATGCACTCCAGATGGTTGCGGATCTGAGGTAAAAGCCAGGTGCAGGAACAGCCTGTTCCTGATAATGGAGCGACGAGTGTGGGGCTCGCAACGTTTGGTACGGGCTCCCAATCAGGGTGCTGGGTTGGGGTGTGGGGGCAAGGCAGACTTGCGAACCAGGATATCTCTCCAAAAAAACTTCGGAGACGGCGGATCGAAAAAATCCCCCAATGCAGAGTTTAAGGCCCGATTTGACTTTCCTTGGAACTCACCCCTTATCTAAGCCCTGCCGCTTTTCCAAGGATAAAAACGGTTTCCGCCAAACCAATTTTACCATCCGCATTCACGTCCGCTCCTCTATGCACATCTGAAGGACTCATCCCAGCAAGAAGTTGGAAGGAAAGAACGAGGTCTGCCAGGTCAATTATCCCATCGCCATTAACATCACCTTTCATGAGAACCGAAAACCAGAACCCCGCCTGGACATCATAGCTGGAACTTGATGACCGACCAATTCCGGAGGTATGACCCAGCGTGACACCTGCAACATAGTTCTCTGAAGCCATGAAGGCTCCACCGGCTGGTTGAGCAGACTTTGGAATCCAATAGTTTTCGCTTCCCATGCCAGCCTGACATAGGGTCGCAGAGCCCAAAACAAAGGCTCCAACCAGTAAACCACCCATTGCTTTCTTTATCATTTCCGCCCCCTTCCGCATCAATATATTCTATCCTGGGACCGAGAAATTTTGTGTCCTGGCGGCATACAACCATATACTCATGCAATACAGGTCTTACTCAAGCCTTTTTAATTCTCCTGGAAATATCCTCCGGCCCGCCAGTCGTCGGTATTCAGAACGCTTCGAGAAGCTCCCCCACTGACAACCGAGTACCAACCGGTGGCAATGTTATCTCTGCCACCGCTGATATGAGCAACCGGACCATTGGCCGTGTTTGCATTCCCTCCGCTCACGGTTGCCTTCTGAGACTCATCATGACCACCGGATGTAATACCAGCCACGTTATATTCTCCCCCAAGGATGGAAGAATAATGACTGTAGGCCAAATTGTGATCCCCCCCGCTCACACTGGAATTGTCGCCGCTGGCGGTATTTGCGGCGCCCCCGCTCACACTGGCCAATAATCCGCTGGCGATATTTTGAACCCCCCCACTTACGCTTGCAGTCTCGCCGTCGGCAGTATTTTCGTGACCCCCGCTCACAGTTGCGCAGGCTCCCGAGATTGTATTCATGTAGCCGACAACCAGACCTCCATAGGAAGAGTAGTTGTTTCTAATTCCACCCACTATGTTGTGAGACCCGCTCCGGTCATCCGTGGCTCCTCTTGATTCATTATATCCCACGATCAGATTTCCCAGCCCATTGACGGTCCCATCCGTCGTGCCCGTGCCATTGACAATGCGCACGTTCACACCGCTGAAGGTGATATTGTTTCCGCTTCGGGTGACATTTTACCGTGAAAATGCGTCTCGCCGAACGGGCACAGTTCAAGTAGGCCCTCTTGGAGTCCTGAATGATACGAGGGCATAGTTCGAG
>DSCZ01000620.1 GCA_011048855.1 Desulfobacteraceae bacterium
GTATCACGACCAGCTGGCTCCGCTCCTGCTCTACCCCATAGTAATAAGTCTGCTCGATCCATTTTCATCCTCGGGGGTGGCCAGAATCGGCAATCTGGTCATGTGCGTTTGGGGTTTATTGTGGAATGTAGCAATTTACCAGGATACTGCAGGAACTCTTCAACACATGAGATTTACGGCTGTGTAAAAGACTGTTGCCTACAAACGTTAGCGTTAGGCCGATATAATCACGCTTGACGTTATTCACGAGCTACGTTATTATCTAACATATGATCAGATCATTTAACTGTGGATACACCGAGGCGCTCTCGAAAGGCCATAGGTAAAAAAATTTGTCAATATTGGCAAGGTCGCCCGTCGAAAACTGAGGCAGCTCGAAATCGCTAATTGTCTTGAGGATTTCAGGGTTCCACCCGGCAATCACCTTAGGTGCTCAAAGGCAGTCGTGCCGGTCTAATACAGCATTCGCATCAATGATCAATGGCGGATCTGTTTTCATTGGTTGAATGGATTCGCAGAAGACGTTGAAATCGTTGATTATCATTAAGGAGTGTGCATCATGAAAAAATATGATCCGATAACACCAGGTGAAATCCTGTTAGAAGAATTTCTCAGGCCCATGGGGCTGAGCCAGTATCGTTTGGCCAAGGAAATCGGGGTGCCTGCACAGCGTATCAGTGAAATTATTTTAGGTAAACGGGGAGTTACAGCTGATACGGATTTGCGGCTGTGTCGATTTTTTGGCCTTTCCAATGGCTATTGGCTCCGGGCACAGGCTGCTTATGATACCGAGATTGCAGAACGTAACATAGGTCCCCTACTGAAAAACATCAAACCTTGGTCAGAGCATGCGGCCCAACAAGGCTAATTCAGCCGACGCAAAAAGCCGAGCGGCTGATTTGCAGCCTTCGGCATGAGGCTAGAGACGATATACTCCATCCTTGATATCGACCTCGACTACTTTAATATGATGCCTGACGCCGGCGACCAGCTTCAGGGTCTTCTCCAGTGGGCGGACTGTTCGGTGACCATAGTTGTCAACCGACACCATCACGCATTTGCTCGATGGAAGAAGCGATGGCAGGCCGACGGCGTTTCGCCAACGCACATTCTTCACGTTGACGAACATCACGACATGATGGACCAGCGACAGCAGACCAACATCGGTAACTTCATGTTCCATGCAATGCGCATCTGGCCTGAGTGCCGAGTCCATTGGCTGGTGCAGCATGCGATCGACTCGCCAGCCATGTGGATAGATGAAGATACGTGGGAGAGGTTCCGCCGCCGATTTACGCATGGTCCTCGTCGGCCCACTACCTGGCCGAAACCCCATCTTGTGTCCGTATGCACGAGTCCTGAATTCGTTAACTCGGACTTGGCGCAAGAGTTGATGCAGGTGGTCGCGGAATTCAGATGCGATCCGCGCAAGAGGAGAGTTCTGAACAAGTCCAATGCAGGGGGTCTCGTACCTTGCGTACCTGATTGCAACGTTCAATGATTGTTCTGGAATGCGAGCCGACTCAGACCCAGGTAAAAGTGCATACCAATAACTTACGTAACGGACGCATTCTGAAATTTGGATTTTTGATTGACTCGGGTGACGTTGCGTGTGTTGGGGTTAACACTGTAACCACGGAATGTTCCACGATTCATCAGGGATACTCGCACGCATCCTCTCAATGTGCATGATTCCGGACATCGGGCTCTTAATTCATGGCCCACAGATTTTCATTCAGTTGGGTCTACTTTCAATTGAGCCAATCCCGGTATGCCGCTTCAAATCGCATCTTCCGAGCCTCCTGTACCACCTCTGCCTGTTTCATCAGAGCACGTCCCTGGTGCTCGAATAAGACAGACAGATCATGTGCAATAAGTCCGGACAGTTTATGTGGTCTCTACACAATGCACCTTTTTTCTTCACTTTTTGAAGCATTTTGTAAAAACTTCGTAAACTATTGTTTTGTTTTTCTCGCGCTACCTTCTACTGCTTCTCCTTCTTTTCAGTGCTTCTCCAACTGCGAAGACAGCGCCGATTTTTACGGTTTTAGTTCGCGTAGCCGGGTCAACTCACAGACTCACATTTCAGATGCCATACAAATCCACGCTAAGATCCTCTAACTTTTTACTCCCAAGTGAAACCCTTGCAGCTTAGTTTTTGTCAATCCGGAAATGCCGGATGGAAACTAGTTTTAATTTATCAAGCCGGCATGACTCATCGGCTTCGTAAAGGCCAGAAATAAGAATCGGGTTGGTTCATCAAGTGCTGACTCTCATTGGTTCCATGGGTGGTGGAACTATCGGGGACTGAGGTATGGCCTCCGTGTTCCGGGCTCGATCAATGACAGCACAAGTAGAGGCGAAGGAGGGAGAAATGAATCTTCTGGAAAATCAAAAGCTTGTTGGGCTTGCTTTGGGGATCCTGCTTGTGCTGGTCATGATGCCATGCACGGTTTTGGCTGTCCCTCAGGAGATCAATTACCAGGGCTATCTCACGGATGCAGAAGGCAACCCGCTCAATGACAGTGTGGCGATGACCTTCAGTATATGGGATGCGCCAAGTGCCGGGACGCAGCTCTGGTCAGAGAACCACGAACCTGTGATGCTGACCGAGGGGGTTTTCAATGTGGTGTTGGGATCATCCGTGCCCATTACAGCGGCGATGCTCGACGGCGAGCGCTACCTGGGGATCACGGTGGGAATAGACGCGGAGATGGTGCCGAGGCTGTGCATGACCGCCGCTCCCTATGCCATGAAAGCAGCCGATGCGGATGCTTTGGAGGGGCTGGGTTCAGCGGAGTTCGCCCGGAGCAGCCATGGGCAGAGTTGGACAGAGATTACAAGCATTCCGGCCAGATTTGCAGACGGAGACGACGATACGGGAGGGATTACTGAGGAGGTCGATCCGACGGTGCCGGCGTCGGTAAAAGAAAGATCGTGTATCCTGGGGAGAATTTTCTAGCATTCCGGCCGGTTTTCAAAAGGAGTGGACGATAAGGGGCTTACGAAGAGAGCGATCCTGAGGTGGACGCCAATACAACCAACTTCGTGCCTCGATGAAATGGGTCTTCGCTTGTTGCGGGTCCGATTTACGCCAATGCTTCCGGCCAGGTCGGCATAGGCACCACAGGTCCAGGTTCCCTCTTAAAGATTCAGTCTACGAGAGGTACCCATGGAATAATGGGCAGCACTTTGGACGGGGTTAACGGCCAGAGCGGCAACGCCAGCAGATCCTGAGTCGCCAACATTCACACGGGCGGCGGCAATGGCGTCTTTGGCTGAAGCACCACCGGTTGTTCGGGACATTCTGATGGAAAGACGTTAGTAAATGGCAAATTTTCTGTCTGGAGAGATAACGATGATAGTTCCATCATAGCAACTTTTAGAAACAATTCACCAACAAAGCTCGCCGAGTAAAGCATCGACTATTCCACCTCCGAGCTCCCTGAGTCCTGTGATTGGCTTTATGCGGCCCCGGTTTATCCGGAGGCTTCCCCTTGCTGATTTCTGAAAAATGGGTCGGGGCGATTGGGTTCCCTTACTCAAATTTCCACCATTTCCAGCTTTCCCGACGTCATAGGAGAGCATGAAAGGCTCACCAAATGGACGCCCGCCCTAAATTCGGACACACGCAATGCGCGCTTTGTCCCGACCACAGTATCTGCGGTCACATTTCCATTGACATCCAAGTCCTTTATCCTATATATCTCCTTGAAAAAAGCAAGCTTTTATCACCTGCTCTCAAGCCCTTCTTTTTGAAGGAGTAAGATTATGGACAGGTCGATCTATCTTCAATATCAGGAAGCATGGGACAGCCTTTTCTCCATTGGCAAACCCCGTACCTTTAATCCCGGGGAGATTATCTATATGCAGGGAGATCGCGATATGGGGCTTGTAGTCCTCCGTGAAGGGCAGATTAAGAACTGCGTTTATTTCTGCAGCGGCCTGGAGAAAACGGTCACGATTTTGGAAGCGCCGGCAGTTTCCGGTGAGACCGCCCTGATTGATGATGGAGTCTGCCTCAATTCAGCCCAGGCTGTGACCAAAGCCGATGTGATCATCATCCCTTCGCAGGAGGCTCTCGAATTCCTCGAGAGCCATCCTAAAATTATGATGCTGCTCCTCAAATCATATGCGCGGAAAATCCGCGGAATTCAGCTGCAGGCCGAGAGCACCATGTTTAAAGTACAGCAGAAGTTAGCGCGGATGCTGATTAACTTCAGGTCGTACGGCATCTTCTGCGAAGGCAACGAAGCCAATCTGGCGATAACCCACGAAGTTCTCGCTGGCTTTCTCGGTGCTACCCGCCCCAAAGTCACCGAAGCGCTCAATGCTTTCGTTGACGCTGGCTACATCGCCAAAAGCCGCGGCTATATTACTATCGTCGACCACGAAGGCTTACGCCACCTTTACGAGTAGTTGTAACCCGCAATCCCGGCGCAATGCTTCTCCTCAAGCACTGCCCCAGCACCGCTCTATCAGGAAGGCAGGTTTTTCCTTTACACAACCCTTCTTGTTGCCAGGTGATCCGGGA
>DSCZ01000615.1 GCA_011048855.1 Desulfobacteraceae bacterium
ATACTCGTGCTTCACCGCTGCTGCAGGGGGAACAATGTTGACACAAAGAGCAGTTAAGCTTATTCTCCGTTTGTCGGAGGTGAAATTAAAGGAACTTTTTTCATCCGCATTCACAAAAAGACTCTATAGACGGCTGCACCGTTCAAACTCGCCTGCAGGCCACCTGAAGCGGCCTTTCATCTTTGGACGTGTTTTCACGGAAGCTATACATTTCGACATGTTTTTCAACAGGAGGAGGAAATGACCTATCAGACGATCATCGTGACCAGGGAAGATTCTGTGGCGGTTGTCAAGTTCAACCGGCCTAAAGCCCTCAATGCCATAAACCCGGACGTAATTCGTGAGCTTGGATCGGCGGTGGAGGAAATCGGCTCGGATCTCTCCGTCGGGGTTCTTATCTTGACCGGAGAGGGAGAAAAGGCCTTTGTAGCCGGTGCGGACATCTCTCACATGGTTCATTTAAGCCCTCTCGAGGCTCGACAATTCTCAGCCAACGGGCAGCGGTTGCTTTTTGCACTGGAGGGGCTTTCCATCCCTGTGATCGCATGCGTGAACGGTTTCGCCCTGGGCGGTGGAACTGAAATCGCGATGGCCTGCGATTTTATCTATGCATCGGAAAATGCCAAATTCGGGCAGCCGGAAATCAACCTCGGCCTGATCCCGGGTTTCGGCGGAACGCAGCGCCTTTCGCGCCTGGTGGGCAAGGCGGTGGCGAAGGAGCTCTGTTTGACCGGCGGCATGATCGACGCAGCCGAGGCGGTGCGGATAGGCCTCGTAAACAAGGTCTTTCCGGCCGATCGATTGTGGGAGGAAACCATGAAAACCGCCCGCATCATGGCAGCGAAAGGAAGGGTTTCCCTTGAGGCGGTCAAACACTCCATAGACCGGGGCTTTGATCTGGAACTCGCCTCGGGATGCGCCATTGAGGCCGACAACTTTGCACTCTGTTTCCCCGGCCCCGATGCCCGCGAGGGAATGAGAGCATTTCTGGAGAAGCGCACCCCGGTTTTCAACAAAGGGGAAAAATAGCATGGATTTTGAACTGACTGAAGAGCAACAGATGGTGAGGGATATGGCGCGGCGCTTCGCCGAGTCGGAGATTGCGCCGGTCGCGGCCGCTTTCGACGCCAGCCATGAACATCCCGAGGCTATTGTCAAACAACTCGGGGAATTAAAAATGCTTGGCATCGCCGTGCCCGAAGAATACGGCGGAGGCGGGATGGACCATGTGAGTTACGCCCTGGCCTTGATAGAGATTTCGAAGGCGTGTGCGTCGACCGGTGTCATTATGTCCGTGAACAATTCGCTGTACTGCTACCCGGTCATGGCATACGGCACCGAGGAGCAAAAAAAGAAATACCTGGTGCCTGCGGCTTCGGGGGAAGTGCTCGGTTGCTATGGCTTGACGGAAGCCGGTGCCGGGTCCGACCCGGCCGCGCTCCGGACCACGGCGGTCCAGGATGGAGACGGGTGGATCATCAACGGTGAAAAGAAATTCATCACCAACGGGAATGTCGCCGGGCTCTGTGTGCTTGCCGCAATGACTGACAAGGGCAAAGGGTACAAGGGAATCAGCAGCTTCGTCGTGGATTTGAAAAACACCCCGGGCTTCCGGGTTTCGCGGGTGGAGGAGAAACTGGGGATTTGCGCGTCCGGGACGGCCGAGATGGTGTTCGAAGATGCACGGGTGCCTGGTGATTCGCTTCTCGGTGTTCAGGGGGAGGGGTTCAAGCAGATGCTGTCCACCCTGGACGGGGGACGGATAGGAATCGCGGCGCAGGCCGTTGGGATAGGCAGAGCGGTTCTCGAGGAGGCGGTGGCTTATGCAAAAGGCCGGGAGCAGTTCGGGAAACCGATCAGTTCATTCCAGGGCATTCAATGGAAGCTGGCCGATATGGCGACTGAACTCGATGCAGCAGAGCTGCTGACGTTGAGGGCCGCCTGGCTGGAAGACAACGGCAAACCTTACGAGAAGGCGGCGGCGATGGCCAAGATGTATGCATCGGATGCGGCGATGCGCGCTTCGATCGAAGGTGTTCAGATCCTTGGTGGATACGGATATTGCAAGGAATACCCGATGGAGCGCCACATGAGGGACGCCAAGATATGCCAGATCTATGAAGGGACCAACGAGATCATGAGGATGGTGATCGCGTCCAATTTATATAAAGGAAGATGAGGGAGGGTGTTTCGCCGGTTTCGGCCGGTGTGAATCGACCTGTCAGGATAATAATCAGCACGTGAAAGGAAACATAGAACCAGGTCCTATAAAAGTCGTAAAGTGATATGCAGCCGATAAAGGTTAACAGAGGAGGAGGAGCGCCATGACGAAACTCTTCAATCCCGGGGCGTTCGACGAAATCGAACGGGGTCTGACCAAATGGCGGAAAAGGCTCGATGAAGTCTACCGGAAAAACCCTGAACGTCTTGCCAGGTTCACCACGGTATCCGACCAGCAGATTGAAGCGCTCTACACGCCCCTTGACATCCGTGAGCGCGACTATGTGCGGGATCTGGGATGCCCCGGGGATTACCCTTTCACCCGGGGTGTTCAGCCCTCGATGTACAGGGGGAGGCTGTGGACCATGCGTATGTTTGCCGGGCTTGGAACCGCCGGGGACACCAACAGGCGGTTCCATCTTTTGGTGAAGGCCGGCCAGACCGGGCTTTCCACCGCCTTCGATATGCCCACGTTGATGGGCTATGATTCCGACTCACCCCGGGCAAGGGGGGAGACCGGAAAATGCGGTGTGGCCGTGGACACACTGAAGGATATGCAGGACCTTTTCCAAGGGCTGCCGATAGAGGAAATCACGACATCCATGACCATCAATCCCCCGGCTCCGGTGATCTGGGCCATGTATATTGCAATGGCCGAGGGCCGCGGCATAGACCGGAGCGTGATAGGCGGAACCATACAGAACGACATGCTGAAGGAATTCATCGCCCAGAAGACCTTCATGTGCCCGCCCGAGCCTTCCATGAGGCTTATCACGGACACCGTCGAGTTCGGAACGTATGAGGTGCCGAGGTGGAACACCATCAGCATCAGCGGGTATCACATCCGGGAAGCCGGCTCGACCGCGGTGCAGGAGCTGGCCTACACCCTGGCCGACGGGATCGCTTACACGGAAGCGGCCATTCACAGAGGACTCGATGTGGATGATTTTGCGCCGCGCTTTTCATTTTTCTTCAATTCCCACCTGGATTTTTTCGAGGAGATAGCCAAGTTCCGCGCGGCCAGAAGAATGTGGGCCAGGATAATGAAAACACGGTTCAAGGCGAAAAATCCGAGGTCCTGGTGGCTGCGCTTCCACACGCAGACGGCCGGTTGCTCACTTACGGCTCAGCAGCCATACAACAACGTGGTCAGGACGGCGCTCGAAGCCCTTTCCGCGGTTCTTGGAGGCACCCAGTCGCTCCATACGAACTCCCTGGACGAGGTGCTGGCGATTCCGACAGAGGAGGCGGCCACGATTGCACTGCGCACCCAGCAGATCATCGCCGAGGAGTCCGGGGTCGCCAATATGATCGATCCCCTCGGGGGTTCCTTTTTCGTGGAAGCGCTCACCGACAAGCTCGAAGAGGAGGCGTTTTCGATCATAGAGAAGATAGATCAAATGGGCGGAATGCTTGCCGCGATAGAGCATAATTATCCACAGAGGGAAATAGCCGATTCCGCTTATCTTTACCAGCGGCAGGTTGACAGCGGAGAAAAAACCGTTGTGGGCGTGAATAAATACAGAACCGATGAGTCTATACCGGTCGAAATGCTGGAAATCGATGAAGAGCTCGAACGCCTGCAGATCGAAAAAACATCCCGCGTCAAGGAACAAAGGGACGGCGCCGTCGTGGACGAATGCCTGGAGAAGCTCGGCGAATCCTGCGTTTCCGGCAAGAACGTGATGGAGCCGTTGATCGAGGCGTCCAAGGCCTATGCGACTTTGCAGGAGATGTGTGATGTGTTCCGGGCTTCCTTCGGGGAGTACCGGGACCCGGGGATTTACTGAGCGTCTAAATGGAGGACGGTCATGAAACAGCGCAGAAAGATACGGATAATGGTGGCCAAACCCGGCCTCGACGGGCATGACAGGGGAGCGAGAATCATCGCCAGGGCCTACCGGGATGCGGGTTACGAGGTGGTCTATACCGGACTTCACCAGAGCCCGGAGGAGATCGTCGAAGCCGCCGTGCAGGAAGACGTGGACATGATCGGGCTTTCGAGTCTGGCAGGCGCGCATCGATATCTTTTCCCGCGCGTGGTGGAGTTGTTGAAAGAAAAGGGAGCCGATGATATCGTTGTTTGTGGTGGAGGAATCATTCCGGACGAGGATATCAAGTTATTGAAACAGGCCGGAGTCAAGGAAGTCTTCACTCCCGGCAGCTCCCTGGATGAAATCGTCGGCTGGGTTGAAAAAAATCTTAACGCCCGTTAATGTGTGCTGGGTTGAAAAGACAGGAATATCGGAAATTATGAATGAAATCGTTGAAAAAGTAATCGCAGGAGATGTCAGAACCGCAGCGAGGTTGATC
>DSCZ01000329.1 GCA_011048855.1 Desulfobacteraceae bacterium
AGAAGAAGCTTCGGGAGAGGGAGCTGGGAAAGATCACACCAAAGGCGCTCTGCACGGCGCTGATGATCAGCCTGCTGGTCCACAGGAAGCCGAGCAGGCCCAGGCCGCTGACTGCGGGCCTGGCCTTGAGGATACCGATCCTGCGGAAAAAGTCCTCGTTGAGCTGCTCGTTGAACTGGCTCAGGAATGCGAAAAGATCCGCGGTCAGGTCCGGATGGTTGAGCAGAGAGGTGTTCAACAGCGAGACCAGGACAAGGATCATCGGCGGGATGGCCAGCAGGAAATAGTAGGCCGCGGCTGAGGCATGGCTGAACATCTCGTTCTTGGAAAAAAGCAGAACCGTGCTGTATCCGGTCTGCAGAATCCAGTTCAGTCCGCCCCGTACCATGCTCGCCAAAACATCCTCCCGAGAAATGTCACAAGCGACAAAGATGCGTAAATATGGAACATGATCACACCTCGCTCCAGGGTAAATATGACCTTCCTCACTCCCACGTAATTCGTGGCTGGTTGCGCGGAGGCAGGCGGTGGTAGCGGTAACGGGAATATCCCACCATCATCGCACCGAAAACCTGGTGCTCCTCCGGCAGGGCAAGTGCTTCCAGAATCGGGGGCCATTGCTGCGAGGCGGTGAAAAGGTAGCCTGACCAGCAGGCGCCCAACCCCACAACCGGAGCCATCAGTTCCAGGTATGTCAGCGCGATTGTGCAGGCCGCCTGGGCGGTCCGATTGTCTTTATGGGCATGGGCTATCACCAGGTGGGGCGCTCCACGGAATACTCGATCCGTGCCTTCATCCCAGCTTTGCGCCACGAGATCCAGATGCATCATCTCCGCCAGCGGTGATCGGTCCTTGACCAGGCGGCGCATCCAGTCGATCACCAGGCCCGCCAGGGAGTCCACCTGTCGGCTGTCGTAGAGCACATGCCATTCCACCGGTTGAAGGTTGTGCCCGGAAGGGGCGAATCGAGCCACGTGAATGAGGCGTGAGAGCAGCTCACGTTCCACTTTTTTATTCTTGTATACCCGGATGGAGCGCCGCGAGCGCAAAAAATGTTCCGCCTGTTCCGCAGTCGGGAGCAGTTCCGGGCGCACCGGGGGGCAATCTTCAGCCGGGATGGATTGGTGGCTCATGGCCATGCGAGGGCACACCGCCACGCAATGGCCGCAGCGTACGCACAGGGCATCGCCCCCGTCGATCATCCCCGGAAATCCGTCATCGGCTTTGAATGCTATGATACGGGCCGGGCAAACATCTATGCAGATGCCGTCCCGATCACATTTTTCACTATCCACGTTGAGCAATGTCATCTGATATCTCCTTTTCGCGGCCGGCGGATCGCCGGCGGATGCCGGCCCTCCTGTCACGGCTGAAAAAGCCGCCTTGAGGGAACGGCCCATAGGTTGGGCTCTTCAATTCGCCCGATTTCATTTCCCCGGTATACGACAATTCCTCCCAGCCATTGGTCCCCCAGAATGGAACCGAGTTCCTTCAGGACCCTGGTATCTTTTTTAACAACGGCTTCCTTTGATTTAATCTCCAACCCCATAAAAGAGGAGCAGAGGCGAGGCCAACGCCGCTTCTTCATAATCATAACCCCCCTTTCCTTGACCTCAGATTGTACCAGAACCTGTGGGCCCGTAACGGGTTCAATTTACTCCCTATCCCCCCTTTTTTTAAAAAGGTCAAGTCCAGAGATGAGGAAGGCAGTTTCAAGGAGCTTCAGATAATGAGCGAGAGTGGTGGTATTGCCCGCATCCTGTAACTGCCCGAGCATCTTATTATACGAGAGAATCTGGGCGGGATGCACAGCCGAAAGCATGAAAAGATGCCTGAGCAAGGCGGGTTTTGAAATGGTTTGAAGTTGCAGTACATCCTTTGCGAGCACCGTTTCCACAAGAGAATCCATCACATAGCGCGACCAGACATCCTCCTGATCGATGAAAGGAGCGGCACCCGGATACCCTCCAAAGAAAACCCATTGCTCCAGATCCCAGGAAAATGCCTGTTCCATCTCGGAAAACGTCCAGTGTGGGCATCTGTATAGAAAAAATCGCCCGGCCAGGCTTTCCGACAGTCCTTTTTGGATCAGGAGGGAGGAAGACCCCAGAATAATGACCTGGATGGGGAAATTCTCCCTGCATGACTTGTCCCACAACGCCTTGACGATTTCGCTCAAGCCTTTCACCTTCTGGACCTCGTCCAGGATGAGAAGAGGCTCCCTGTTTTCGTATCGGGTACGTTTTGCCTCGGCTTCGGTGCGATCCCAGTGAAACCGGACCCATTCCGGTTCCGGAGGGAGAGGGAGGTCGGCTGAAGCATGAATGACGGGACCTTTCCACTTGGCCGCCTGGTGATCAAAAACACTGCCGCCCTGCGGCATCAACAGCATCATGGTGCCCATGCCGTGGCCCCCGGAGGGATCGACAATGGAAAAGCCGTCGTAAGTATCTACGGCGATGAGCCCCTCAAGCCCATCCGGGATTTCCGGATGGACACCAAGCCATACGCAACGAGGTCGCACAAGAGATGAGGGTAGGCCCTCGGACTTCGGGAGGCTTGCAAAAAGCTCTAACGCGCGGGTCATTCCGGGAAACATTACGGATCTAGCAGGCATGGTGACAGCGGCCATGACAGCGCTGAAAAAGGTCGATGGGAAAAATGTCCAACCCGAGTGAACAGGTAGAAAATCCCGTACAACACCATGCAGTTTATTCTTGCCTGGACCGGCGTCCTTTTTTACCCTCGGGGATAACTAGACGACCTTTGTTTTCCCATCCTCGACATATCTGATTTCATAAAGGTCCTTCCGGCGATCCCGCCAGTTCTGGGTTGTACCGCGGTAACGATGCCTGCGAAGCAGCTCTATGTCGAGGTCCTGGATCACAAAGGTTTCCACGTTGGGATTGCACTCAGCGGCGACGGAGTCACGGCTGAATGGAAAATCCGCCGGCGTGAAAATACCCGACTGGGCATAATGTATATCGGCGTTGTTCACAAAAGGAAGGTTCCCGACACAGCCCGCGACGGCCACGTATATGTGGTTTTCCACGCATCGGGCGAGTGAACAGTGCCGGACCCGCAGATACCCGTGACGCTCATCGGTATTGAACGGCACGAAAACAATCTGGGCGCCTTTTCTGGCTGCTATTCGAGCCAGTTCGGGAAACTCGATATCGTAGCAGATCATGATCGCCACGCGCCCGCAGTCGGTGTCGAATACTTCTATCGAGTTGCCGCCTGCAACCCCCCACCACTTCCATTCGGCCGGGGTCACATGGATTTTTTTCTGCTTCTGAATCGTCCCATCCCGCAGAAACAGGTAGCCGATATTGTATAGAATGTCGTTCTCCAGTGCGAACTGCGACCCTCCCACAATGTTGATGTTGTAGCGGATTGCAAGGCGGCTGAACATCTCCAGGTATTGCGGGGTAAATTCGGACAGCTTTCGCGCGGCGTCCCCGGGTTTTTTGGTATCGCAAAACGAAAGGAGCTGCAGCGTGATCAGTTCGGGAAAAAGCACAAAATCGCTTTTGTATTCGGAGGCGGTGTCAACGAAAAAAGTGCAGTTTTGTCTGAATTCGTCAAAGTCCTTTATTGAACGCATCTGATACTGAACACAGGATATGCGGACGATCTGCACCGGGCGGATCGCTCGCTTTTTGTGAGGACGGTAATCGACGTTTACCCACTCTAGATAGGTGGCCCAGCCTCCGCTGTCTTCATCTGAAGGGAGGTAGTCGGGAATCAGTTGCTTCAGTTCGAAACCGTTTGAAAGCTGGGTTGTCAGAACGGGGTCATACAGATTTTTGTTTTCCACATTTTCAACATACTCATGAGCGGTCATCTGATCCTTGTATTTGTAATAATATGGTATTCGGCCGCCGATGACAATGCTCTTCAGGTTGCGCTCCCTGACAAGCTGCTTCCGTGCCTCGTAAAGACGCCGGGCCAGCTTCATGCCCCTGTAGTCGGGGCTGACCATTATTTCGATGCCATACAGCGTATCGCCGTTCGGATCGTGGTTTGTAATTGAACCGTTGTCGGAAATCTCCTTCCAGTCGTGCCATTCCGAATAGAGGTCGAAATCTACGATCAGGCTACTCGACGAGCCCACTATTTCACTATCGACCTCGATACAGAACTGACCCTCCGGAAAGCGTTCAAGCTGGCTTATAAACTGTTCCTTCTTCCAGGGTTCCATTTTCGGAAAGCATCGCAGCTGTAAATCCACGATTTGCCTGTAATCCTTCGCCTCGATGTTTCGGAGTATGATTTTTCGTTCAAATTCTGTGAGATCAATTTTCTTTTTTCCCGGCATTTTTTCCTCCATCCTGGAAGCGGCAGATAAATTCTTTTCTGTACCCAAAAAATTTTATTTATGGCATAAATAAATAAAAAATACGAACAAAAGCGTCTGACCGTCTGGAAGCACAAATCCGGTGGGATTTGACAATCTGCTTGAGGTCCAGGCTTAAAAACAATATGATTAATAATTTTATGATTCGTCAATTAAAGATGGCTTATAT
>DSCZ01000228.1 GCA_011048855.1 Desulfobacteraceae bacterium
ACTTAATATGATAGCGCAGGTCTTTTTTTATGCCTGCTTTTGAGTTTAAAAACCCCTACAATTTCTTGATATTATAATTGGAGGTTTTTAATCATGAATTATAAAACAAATTGTAAATTTATCATTTTAGCTTTGCTGTTTTTTCTAATTCCTGTTTCCGCAGTCTGGCCGTCGGCAGCGGCCAACGGATTTGCCGCTATCTCCATAGATGGTGATATTTCAGACTGGGCCGGTATGACGCCCGCTTTCCGGGACCGGGTGAATGATCAAAACGCGGCGGCCGATTTCGATGGAACGGACATCGAAGAGGTTTACCTCGCAAAAGATGACGCCTACCTTTACATTATGATGAAGATCTATGGCCACGATCCCAAAATGGACATGGACGTCATATATGTTTTTCAGGCCAACCAGTCTTCACAAAGTGCGGACACGCCCGGTGACCGATGGACCGCAGCCCGATACAACCCTTTCACCGGTTGGAGCGTCTCGGTCCGGGAAAGGGGAAATCCCGATGAGATTGCTCACTATGACAATAGTTATGTAGGTGTGGGTGAAAGGTGTATCGAATGGAAAATTCCATTGTCCGACATTGGGGACATGACCGATTGTTTCTTGAGGGTATACACGCACGTCATCCAGCAGCCCCAGAATTACCCGGTCAGCGATGAAAACATAACGAATATTCCCATCCTGTTTGATGAAGACGGGATATTCATTGGAGTCGGACATCCTCAGTTACAATGGGTTAATCTTCGTCACCAGACGTATGAAAACGGAAGTGAGTTGAATAGACTTTACATGACGCTGATGGACGAAGCCCGGACCCAAATCACTGAAGACCTTTCACCATCAGTGGAACTGTTCGACCCGTCAGGCCGCCAGGTAGCCCTTACCCCAATGATGTCAACACCCTGGAGTGATTATAGTTATATTTTTGGACGCTACGAGGCGAATACTGGAAAGTGGATTTATGATCCTTATTTTAGCTCAGATCCTTCATATTCATTCAATTTTAATGATACATTGTTTGCGGGAAACTACCGTTTGGTGTTAACCATTTCCGGTTATCCTACAGCTGAGTTCTACATATACTACCGCGGACAGGTCGATCTCCCTGTCTTTTCCGCAGCATCTTTCAAAGCAGAGATTGACACATTTGGAAATCTTGTCTGGCGGTGGGATGTGCCCGATTTTCTTAACCCTGACATTTCCACCTCTAATAGGGCGTCCATAGGTGCCTTATTCCAGGGCGTTCCCACGCGTAAATTATTGTATGTGACGGTTCCAACACAGATGGGCTTTGCCTTCGTACCGAAGAACGTTCTGGATATGTTTATGGACGAAGGCGAGACTCTAACACTTGAGCTCAACCTTCGGGAAAACAACAATGTCAGTCGCTCCTATTCCAACAGGATTCCCTTGGAGGCGGCTAGCGGTCCTCCGCTCTGCGATGTGGACGGAGACGGGCTAACCGGTCTATCTGAAGCTGTTTATGCCCTACAGGCGGCATCGGGGATGAGGCCGACAGGGGAATGAAAACGGACTTTTTATGATTTATTTCTTTCGAAATTTTGGCTCCCCTGGGGTGAAAGCTAATTTTTACCTATCTTTAATCATTCGCTAATCCTCCCTTAACAGACTATCTGTCTCCTTAATCAATCTTTGATGGCCTTGTAAGAAGCTGGTTCATGCCGCATCGCGGCACCCTACCAGCAACGAACTTGATCGAGTTCGTTGGAAGTCGAAAACCGTCCTGGTTTGTCACCTCGGCGAAGGCCGGGGTCCAGTAAAATCAGCAACTTCTGGATCATAATCACCTCCCTGTAAAAAAAGATTAGATTGCTTTCGCTAAAATATCCTCACGCGACTGTCGACCCACATCCGGATCCTCATACATCTTCCATGTTGCCTCAAAAGCTTTTTCAAAGGACCTGCTTTCTGCAGAAATGGGGGATAGAAAAGTTTTTGTTCAGGGTATTCGGGGAGGCTGTGAACCCCTATGGGGATGAAATTTTGAACCTTTTCCAGCTCCTGACGTCCCATGTCGTCACACGTGACGACAGTCAGTCGCTTTCCGGTCCTTTTTGCAAGATGAATTTGATGTTGCAGCGTGAGGGCAACGCCATTGATTTCGTAAAATGTGTCGGTAAAATGAGCAACATTTATCCGTTGCCTGCCGTCAAACGGGCGAACATGAGTGGAAACAAATCTCGCCGAGATTTTTTCCGTAACCTGCCGGTCTCTCGCAAACAGGGAAAAGGATAAAAAAATATATGCGCGATTTTATACCTGAATCAGGATGATGATTTCCTAGAAAGCCGTCAAGAAACCGCATGAACAGGTCCTTGCGAATATGACGGTCAAGACCGAATTTTTTGCAATAAAACTGGTAAGCGATGCTGTAGATCATGTATGACATCGTCAGGGGAGTTGCCTCCATCCCGCGGATCCGGCTTTGGCCGTCCGAGATACCTTTAAAAAAGCCGTTGAGGCTCCCAGCGTTGGGGACCTCTGTGTACTTACGGGCAATGTTGAGGGAGCTGTGATCGTCGGACCCGCCGGTTAGATGCTTTTTCCAAGGCTCTGAGAAGCAGGGTTCAATACCGTGTCTGTTTGCAAGCCTCTCGATGTCCCGCGGCCCCAACCTGCTGAGAATACTCTGAAGCATTTCGTTCTGGCCTTCATCTCTTGCCCCGTTCAGCTCGAAGTTCTCAAAGAGAAGCAGGAGTTGCTCAAAATGGTCAGCGTTCATGCGATCATTGGTGGAATAAAGCGGGTGGGCAACCGCATGAATGATGCCTTCCCCCCTCAAATAACCGACCAGATCGAATATGCTGGGTCTGGCTTTCTGGATGTCTCTGTGCTGTTCTTCCGAAATATTGAAAACCAGCACGTGGATTTTGCATCCGTCATCAGGAAAGTAGGTGGTCACCTCCTCGCTGACAAAAACGTCCGGGAGGTGTGCAATTTCTAAAGCTCCTTCAATGGTATTATGATCGGTTATGGTCACCATGGACATGCCTCTTTCCTTTGCGATCTCGCGAAGTCTTTGTGGATCGGTGAAACTCTCGGCACAACCGATTTTCTGGAGAACCCATTGAGAAGGGCGGATGGAAAACCTGGAATGAACGTGCAGATCGATTTTCATTTTACTCCTTAAGTAACCTGTTAAAAATTCATTTGTTTTATGTCCCGCGAAGAAATTTCTCCCGGGCACTTTTCCCGCAAAAGATGAATCCACCTACGACAGCCGTAAACGGGGCCACCATAACCAGGCCGAAGCTTCCCACCACCGTTTTCAGCACCTCGGCTGCCACGTAGATGAGATTGAACAGGTTGGCAAGAGGAACGCCCTGGGCCATAAACGCCATCACCAGGGTAATGTAGCCCCCGGAATAGGCCAGCAGCAGGGTGGTCGTCATGGTACCGACAACCGCCCGGCCCACCCTGAGTCCTGAACCTATAGCTTCCGTAACCGTGATATCCTTTCTCTTGGACACCAGCTGGCCCAGGAGAGGATTGCTTCCCTTGAGGATCCTGCCTTCAAAGGGACCGTTCAAAATTTCCAGGGTGACACCTTGATCACCGGTCCTTATAATACCTCTCTGATGCATTTCTGAGTTGTCAACAGCGATGACTTCTCCCTTGGAGCGAATCGACTTTTTAGGTGCCCGTTCTTCAAAGCCTGTAGGAACAGCAAACAGGACTCCGGACAGAAAAAGAAATACAACCAGAAGGGCGGCTTCTTTCTTAAACCGTGCATTTTTATGCTGCATAAACACCATCAAGATTAAAAGGACGGCGCAACTACGCCGCCCTTGAAGAGTTCATCATGACGATCATTGATTCGCTGCCATTTTGAATGCAGGCTCTTGGGACGCAAAGTGCACCTTGGGGGCTATGCCCATAACAGACATGATCTTCTTGGCCACATCGGTATTATCATAGTACCCGTTGAAGATCTCTGCACCAGCACCTCTGGCGGAGGTTATAACCGGAACACCCGTGTGTTTATAGGAAGTCCAGCCGAGACCTGCCTTGTTATTCAATATATGGGTGATGGTGACGGTCAAGGGCTCATATCCGCCATACAGCAGGCTGGTGGTAGCGTCTTTAGAGACCACTTTTTCTTCGAGCATGCTTCGAAAATAGGATTCCTTCAACATATCCATTTGGTAATCCTCTTTCATTGTCCAGCAGTTCTATGGTCTTTGCTGTAAATTCCCGGAGGGTTATATCCTCATCCGTGGTATCTATCGCGTATGGCAGCGCTTTCCCATCAGGAAGTTGGGCGTTACAGGCGAGGATCTTTCCTGAACCGGGCTTCAAATTCATAAAATCCGATCTGTTGGTTACGATCTTGTATCCATGTTTTTTGGCCAATTCCAAAGCATCGCCTTTGAAAGAAACGCCGTTCTTTTTCTTGTTGGCGGGATCCTTGATGCCTCCACCCCCGAAGAAATCAAATCCGCTCTCAGCCAGGGAGACTGCGATATCGTAGTAC
>DSCZ01000507.1 GCA_011048855.1 Desulfobacteraceae bacterium
CAGGCTGATTGGTTTTTGCCTGCCGCCGCCCGGCAGGCAAAAAAATCTTTCTTCGTGTCCTTCGCGTCCTTTGTGGTTCAGTCTTTGGAGATAAGGACATCGCGACGGAGACGGCGGTACTGCAGAACAATGAACCGGGTAAACCAAATCGGCAAAACAATAAATGAACACCTCGAGGCGGCGGTTAAGGAAGGGGTGTTTCCCGGGGCGGTCCTGCTGGCCGCGGCCGGGAGCGAAATCAGGTGCCTGACCGGCGCGGGCTTCAAATCCATCGAACCTGCCAGGGAGCCGATCGACCTGGAGACCGTTTTCGACCTGGCTTCGCTTACGAAACCGCTCACAACCGGGATCGCGGTGATGAAGCTGGTCGATCAGGGGCGCCTGGACCTGGACGAGCCGGTCCACCGGGTGCTCGAGCTTCGGCCTGCCCGCAACCGGGAAGAAGTGACATCCCGCATGCTGCTCGGCCACTGCGGCGGTTTCCCGGCCTGGGAGCCGTTTTACCGGCGTCTTTCCCTGGTCGGACCCTCTGCGAGAAGATCTCTGCTGCGGGCGCTATTGTGGGAACTGCCCCAGGCGTACCCGCCCGGCACAAAAAGCCTTTACAGCGACCCCGGCTACATGCTGCTCGAGTGGGTGATCGAGAAATGCTCAGGGCAGTCGCTTGCAGAGTTTGCCAATTCCCACTACCGCTCGCTGGGGTTAAAGCGTACTTACCTCGGACATAACGCGAAGCCGCAGGAGCTGGACGACACTCAGTTCGCGGCCACCGAACGCTGCCCCTGGAGGAAACGGATCGTCCGCGGCGACGTGCACGACGAAAATGCCTACATTCTGGACGGCTGGAGCGGGCATGCCGGGCTTTTCGGCACCGCCTCCGAAGTTTATCTTCTGGCGCGCCACGTGATCGATCACTACCTCGGCCGAAGGTGCGATTGGATAGCGCCCGACACGGCACGGCGTTTTCTTGCCCGCGACTCCGCTCGATGCCCCGGCAGCCATGTCCTGGGATGGGACACTCCCACGGTGGGTTGCTCGAGTTCCGGCAGGTATTTTTCAAGAAACACGGTCGGGCACCTGGGGTTCACGGGCACCTCGTTGTGGATCGACCTCGGCCGCGACATCATCGTTCTTTTTTTGACAAACCGCGTTCACCCCACCCGCGCAAATGAAAAAATCCGCCTTTTCAGGCCGTTTATCCACGATGCGGTATTCAAAGAAATTTTAAATTTGACGGCCTCGTAAAAAGTAGCATGTCTGCCTTATCGGCGTCGGGGTCGCGATCGGTATCGGGGTCGAAAAGGCCGCCGATCAACGTCCGATACCGATGCCGATAGCGACCCCGACCCCGAGGGACATGATTATTTTGACTTCTTACGAAACCATCAAATTTGTAGGCCGGGTTTCATTACCCGGCATTTGGCAGGTATCTCGTTGGCGGGGTAATGTCGGGAATGGAATACCGACCTACGGGGTTGCGGATGTATTACCTGTAGGTGCGGTTTCATTGCCGCGCTTGGCCCGGACCATAAGGATATCGCGGATACAATCCGCTCCTACAGAACATTAATGGTGGCGCCGCAGGCTGATTGGTTTTTGCCTGCCGCCGCCCGGCAGGCAAAAAAATCTTTCTTCGTGTCCTTCGCGTCCTTTGTGGTTCAGTCTTTGGAGATAAGGATATCGCGACGGGTACGTCGCTACCATTTGATCCCTTTGAAAATTACATCCTTGCGGATGTTATCCTTGTACTTTTCGACCACGCGGAACATGTCCTCCATCACCGCATCGGTGAGATAATGGGGGACAACGCCGATGTCGATCAATCCCTGGTAGGTCGGGTTGTAATAGTGGTCTTCCGCCTCTTTCCGCGGGTTTTCCAGGTGATCGATCTTCACCCTGTACCCCAAAGCCTCGCCCACCCGCTTGGTCTTTTCCGCAAGTTCGTTCGCGGAAAAAAGCTCCATGATCTGGTTGAAAATACGGAGTTCGCCTGCCTTGGCCGGGGTCTTTTCAGACATGTGCACGCATTGCAACGTATCCTTGATGTTTAAATACCCGCGGGTCTGCCCCCCCTTTCCGTAGACGGTGAGCGGGTAGCCCACAACGGCCTGGGCGATGAACCGGTTCACGATCGTACCGAAGATTTCATCGTAATTGAAAATCGTCTTGAGGCGCTCGTCCACCACCGATTCCCCGGTTTCGATCCCGTAAACCGGCCCCTGCATGAGATCCGTCACCTTGAGGTCCCACATCCTGACCCCGAACCAGAAAAGATCGGTATCCATGATCTTGGTCGTGTGATAGAGACTGCTCGCCTGCCGTGGGAAAAGGAATTTATCCTTCTTTCCATTATGTTCGATTTCAATCCAGCCCTCGGGGATGTCGATTTGGGGGGTGCCGTATTCGCCCATGGTGCCGATGTGGATGACATGGGTCTCCCTCGAAAAATCCCTCAGTGCCCAGACCAGGTTGTTGGTGATGAGCAGGTTGTTTCCCACGGTGATGTTGGCGTACTTATAATTTATCAGAGAGTACGGAGCGGAAGGCTGCTCCGCATAATGGATGACGGTTTCCGGCACTCCTGTGAACCGGTCGTTCACCGCCCACTGGTACCGGACCCTTCCGTCGAAGAGAGACCGCATGACTTCAGGATCCGTCAGGTCGCCGACCACCACCTTGATTTCTTTTGCTGTATTCCGGTGCCAGATCCTCGCCCGTTCCTGCAGCGTCGGCACCGGGTAGAGCATGCCCACATCCAGTTCCGTGCACGCGTTTCTTCGAAAATAATTGTCAACGACCGTCACGTCATAGCCGAGGTTGGAAAAATACATGGCCGTCGGCCAACCCAGGTAACCGTCACCACCGAGAATCAAGATGTGCATCATTTCCCTCCTTCAGGGCTGCCGGGAAAACCCCGTCCGCCTTCAAGCAAATGGTTCCGGACAAGGAAATTCCTCAGTTCGTCCCGGTTCAGAGCCTGTTCATTGGATGAATTGTAAGCGTTTCCGACGGTTGTTGAAACGACATCCGGATATTCATAAACGATATTCCGGTAGATGCTCAAAAATGCTGGAAGGACCACCATGTACAGATCCAGCTCCATGGCCCTCCTGGTCTCTTCATCGCTCATAAGTTCTTCGTAAAGCTTTTCTCCAGCCTTTGAGCCTATGATTTCCATGCTTATATCCTCCGGCCGGTGCCCGTATCCGGGTGCGAGCTCCTGAATCATCACCTGGGCGAGGTCCTCGATATTCATAACCGGCATTTTGGTGACAAACACCTCGCCTCCCCTGGCGAGCCTGGCAGAATCGAGCACCAGCCGGGTTGCTTCCCTTATGCTCATGATGAAGCGCGTCATCCGCCGGTCCGTCAACGTCACGGGTCCGCCCCTCCTGATCTGCTCACGGAAAATGGGAATCACCGAGCCCCTGGAACCCAAAACGTTTCCAAACCTGGTGGAGGCGAAAACAGGGCCTTTGCCCTTCAACGTGCTGTTGGCGGCCGTGATGAGCCTTTCACCCATGAGCTTCGAGGTTCCCATGACATTCGTGGGGTTCACCGCCTTGTCCGAACTGGTGAAAATGACCCGCTGCACATTGTTTTCACAGGCGGCGTCGATGACATTGCGCACCCCCAGGATATTGGTTTGAACCGCTTCAAACGGGGAACGCTCACAGAGGACGACATGCTTGAATGCGGCGGCGTGAAAAACGATATCCACCCCGTTGAATTTTCGCACCAGCTTATCCCTGTCACGCACGTCCGCAAGAAAAAACTGGGCATTAGGATATTTCAGATAAGACTGCTCGGTGAAAAAAAGTTCGGACTCGTTGTTGTCCAGCCCCGTGATCTCACCCACGGAGTATTCCTCGAGCAACTGCCGGACGAACTCGCTTCCCACAGTGCCACAGCAGCCGGTAACCAGCACGGATTTATTTTCAAAATAGGACATACAGCCCCCTTTTTATTTATTTTTATCGAGAAGCTATTTTAATGTGTTCGTAAAAAGTCAAAAACATTCCTTTTTCGTCATTCCGTCGAACGACGGAATTCAGTCATTCCAGGGAGTTGCAAAAACCCTGGACCCCGTTCTGCAACGGTCTGACGACTGAAAAACTTCCAACGAGCGCAAACCGGTACGCCGTTAATCAAGTTCGTTGTTCACAGCCTGCCGCATAACGACATAAAACAGCTTTTTAGTCAACAGGCAAGGCCTGTGACAGGAGCGGGCTTTCGGTCGCGATTGTCCGAGAGATAGGGATGTCGCGACGGGGACGGCGCTCCTACAGAACATTAAGGATTCGGAATTCAAAAGAACTACATGAAAAAAAGACGATACCGACGCCGATACCGACGCCGACGCCGATACCGACACCAACACTTACACTTACACCGGCCGTGCGGGCCAGGCCAAAACTTTGTTTCGGCACTCCAAAAAGATCGATGACGATTACGACAACGACAACCGTTCCGCTTGCGCTCCACTGACAACGGCTGAACTA
>DSCZ01000541.1 GCA_011048855.1 Desulfobacteraceae bacterium
ATACCCCGGAAAATTTATTACTAAACCAAAAAGGGATCGAGCAATGTTCGGTAAATTTAAGAGACTGTGGAAAGAGCCCGCGTGGAAAAGCAGTTACGACGTGGTGATTATCGGTGGAGGTCTCCACGGACTTGCAACCGCTTATTTTCTCTCAAGGAACCACGGCATCAGAAACATAGCGGTCATTGAAAAGAAATTCATAGGCTTCGGCGGTGCCGGAAGAAACACGGCGATCGTTCGCGCAAATCAGCGTACCGCCGAGAATCTTCCGCTCTACCAGGAGGGACTTAAGCTGTGGCCGACGCTGACGCGAGAACTGGATTTCAATTTGATGTTCCACGACTGCGGCAACCTCAACCTTGCCCACAGCGAAGCGGCGATGAACGCCCTGAGGATGCAGATCGCAACTGCGCAGATGCTGGGGATCGATATCCACCTGATCGATGCCCATGAACTCAAGGAGCTTTGCCCGGTGATCGATATCTCGGACCGTCCCCGGTTTCCCATATTCGGTGCGATGTACCATCCGCCCGGAGGAATCATCCGCCACGACGCCCTGGTATGGGGACTGGCGAGGGCCGCATCCACCTCCGGAACCGATATCTTCCAGGAAACCGAGGCAACCGGCATTCGTGTCGAGCACGGGAAAATCAGCGCCCTCGAAACATCCCGCGGCACGATCCACACGCCGCGTCTTCTCCTTACGGCCGGAGGCTACTCATCGCAGCTGGCATGGGAGATGCTGGGAATTCCGCTCCCCATAAGCGTTCTGACCATCCAGGCGATGGTTACCCAGCCGTTGAAGCCCCTTCTTTCCCACGTGGTTTCCTCGGGCGCCTATCATGTATACGCGAACCAGACACTGAAAGGCGAAATCGTCACCGGTGCACACATGGACCCCTGGCCCAACTTTACGACACGCACGACTGCTCATTACATCAAACACCAGGCCGAAGCCCTGTCGGAGATCCTCCCGTGCCTCAGGGGACTTAAATTCATGCGGCACTGGGCGGGTCTTGCCGATATGACCCCCGATATGGCTCCGATTATAGAAGGCAACGATCCGGTCGAAGGCCTCTACATAGACTGCGGCTGGGGTTATTTCGGTTTTAAATCGGCTCCGGTCACAGGTAAATACCTGGCGCGCTACATCGCGGAGCAGCGACGGCCCGAAATTCTCGAACCGTTTTCGCTGAAGCGGTTCTGCGAAAACCGGCTTCTCGGAGAAACAGCGAACCCTCCGGGCTATGGTCCCTGGAATTAAACAAGGAGTCTGACAATGTCTTTCATGATCGAATGCCCTGTTTGCGGTAAACGAAACGCATATGAATTCAGATACGGTGAGGTGGATCAAGGCCCCAGGCCCTCAGAGGAGGGAATCACTCCCGACCAATGGTGCAACTACGTGTACCGGCGGCCGAACACCGGCGGTGTTCAAAAGGAATGGTGGTGTCACCGCGATGGTTGCGGAGTATGGTTCACGATCCTGCGGAACACCCTGACCAATCTTCAGGTCCACGACCCGGAGGCTTAATATGGACAGAATAGATCAATTGTCCACGTCACGGATAGATACGACAAAACAAATCCCGTTCATGTACCGCAAGTCCCGCTTTTACGGACTGGCCGGCGATACTGTGGCGACCGCACTCTATGCAAACGGCATACGTATCTTCGGCAGGAGCCTGAAATACCACCGCCCGAGGGGACTCTACAGCCTGGATGGGGAATGCAGCAACACGTTCATGCAAATCAACGAGGTGCCGAACGAATCCACGGAGACCACACTGCTCCGCCAAGGCATGGCGGTAATTCCCCAGAACGTGCTTGGAAGCCCTGAATTCGACCTCCTGGCCGGCCTGGATCTTTTCGACTGGGCGATGCCGGCCGGGTTTTACTACCGTGTCATGCACAAACCCTACTCCATGTGGCCGTTTTTCAAGGTATTCCTGCGAAAAATGGCGGGCCTCGGGAAAATCGATCCTTCATTTTCCATGCCCGGCACCTACGATGAAATCTACCCTCAAACCGATGTCTGCGTAATCGGGGGCGGGCCGGCCGGCATGAATGCCGCACTGGCTGCGGCCTCAAGCGGACTCCGGGTGATCCTTATCGAGGCTCGTCCCTGGCTCGGGGGGTTCTTCGACTATCGCGAAGCCCGTCACGATGCGGCCGCCACCCTTTCCCGGTACGCCCGTGAGCTTGCCGAAAGAGTTCAGAATTCATCGGTGAGGGTCTTCACCCGCACTTCCATGGTCGGGTATTACAATGACAACCTGATAACCGCTTTTCAGGCCGGGGGCGAAAACGACGCCTTCGACCGGCGGTACATCGAAATCAGGGCCGGAGCGGTTGTCGTCTGTACAGGATGCAAAGAAAGACCGTTGATATTCGAAAACAACGACCGGCCGGGCGTGATGCAGAGCGGCTGCGCCCACCGGCTCGCCCGCACCTACGGCATACTTCCAGGGAAATCCGCGGTTTTCAGCGTAGGCGACGACCTGGGTTTGGAAGCTGCGGCCGATCTTGCGGACCTGGGTGTCCAGGTCAAGGCGGTCGCCGACTTCCGGACCGAAGGATATGACCCTGAACTGGTTGAAAAACTCCAACAGCGGAACATCGAATTTCTCCCCGGCTGGGTGGCCGCATGCGCCCATGGAGTTCAAACTGTAAAGGGCATCACGATCTCACATATCCGGGAATCCAGAAAACGGCGCATAGACTGCGACCTGGTAGCCGCCTCGGCAGGCGCCACACAGGTCACAACTCCCCTCTTTCTGCTCGGAGTTCCGACGGTGTTCGACAAAAAAACAGGCCTGTTTCAGCCTTCCGAGCTTCCAGCCGGAGTTTTCACCGCCGGAAGGCTTCTCGGATTGACCGACCCGGAGTCCATCGAGGCATCCGGAGCGCTGGAAGGTTTAAAAGCCGCCGAGCACTGCGGCGCAGCCTCACCCGAAACTCTGCTCGAAGCCGGGAAACGACTCGAATCCCTCCCCGGCCCTGCTGCCGTTCATTCATTCGTCCGAGCGCCCGGGAGCGGGAAAAAGAGTTTCGTATGCCTCGATGAAGACACCACCGTCAAGCATGTCCACCAAGGCTGCGACGCGGGTTTTGACCGGGTCGAACTGTCCAAGCGTTACACCGCGGCAGGCACCGGGGCCGGCCAGTCAGGGGTTCCGGGACACAACCTGCCCCTCGTCATATCCGAATACCTGGGAGAAAACGCACCGATCCAGGTTCCTTCAACAATCAGGTCGCCCCTGGTGGCAAACCCGATAGCCGCATACGCCGGCGCCAATCACAACATGTACAAGCGCACCCCGGTCCACGAAGCCCAGGAAGCCGTAGGGGCCGTGTTCAGGCGAATCGGCGTGTGGAAGCGTGCGCGCTATTTTTCCAGGGATTTCACAAGCCGTGAAGAAATAATGAATGTCCGCACAAACGTCGGCTTGATCGAAGTGGCTACACTCGGCAAATTCCGGCTTTTCGGTCCCGATGCCCTCAAGGTTTTACAAAGGGTATATGTCGGGGACATGAGTCGGATTTCGGACGGCAAAGGCAAGTATTCGGCGATGTGCAACGACGGCGGCTGCCTGGTGGACGACGGTGTGGTGACGAAAATCGGCGAGAATGATTACTATTTCACCTCCTCGAGCGCAAGGGCGGGAGCCACTGTTGAATGGCTGAGGTACCATGCCAGGTACGACGGATGGGATTTCAATGTAATCAATCTCACCGACGCCTTCGGTGCCGTGAACCTGGCAGGCCCCAACGCGCGCGTCGTGCTGGAAGGCCTTACCGACGCAGATCTTTCGAACGAAGCATTCCCGTTCATGGGATACAGGGACTTTGAACTTTCGGGTGGCGTGCCCGTCCGGGCGTTCCGCCTGGGTTTCGTCGGGGAGCTTTCCTACGAGCTTCACATGCCGTCCAGCTACATGCTTTCAGTATGGAACATGCTTCTCGAAGCCGGCAAACCACTCGGAATCATGCCTTTCGGGCTGGAAGCCCAGAATTGCCTGAGGCTCGAAAAGGGCCATGTGATCATCGGCCAGGAGAGCGAAATTCGTACGACCCTTCATGACCTGGGAATGGGCTGGATGTGGTACCGGAAAAAGCCGGAGGCAAAAACCGTGGGCGCAGCCGCGCTGGCAATGGCCGAGCACCAGGAAGGACGACTCAAGCTTGTGGGCCTGCGCATGCATGCGCCGGGCAGATGCCCGAAAGACGGTGCGGTGATCGATGATGCGGGCGCGGTCCGCGGTTTTGTCTGTACTGCGCGCTACAGCTTCACGCTAAAAGAATCGATCGGTCTTGCGCTGGTGGAGGACTCCCTCGCCGATCCGGGAACGATCCTTAAACTCTACGAACCCGGAGCACGTGATGAACGCATAAAAGCCTCCGTCGTAAAACCCCCGTTCTACGACCCCGAAGGCTTGCGGCTCAGGATGTAAACAGGAGAATACCAT
>DSCZ01000132.1 GCA_011048855.1 Desulfobacteraceae bacterium
CCCTGCCCCGAAGCTGATAGACCTGTGCCAATCCCATGCGATCCACCTCGTTGATAATGATAGTATTGGCAGAAGGGATATCCAGCCCGGAATCGATAATTGTCGTACATACCAGGACATCAATCCGTCTGGATAAAAAGTCCTTCATTGTCCGCTCGAGATCCCTCTCCTTCATCTGACCATGGGCGACCGCGAATCGGGCTCCCGGCAAAAGGCTTCGCAGGGAATCGGCGATGGATTCTATATTATGAACCCTGTTGTGAACGAAAAAAACCTGCCCTCCCCTGGCCAGTTCACGCTCCACGGCCCCTGAAACAACCCCTTCGTCATAAGAGGAAAGATATGTCTCGATCGAAAAACGATCCTGTGGAGGCGTCTCGATTACCGTCAGGTCCCTCACTCCCATCATCGACATGTGCAGAGTTCTGGGCACCGGGGTGGCGGTGATGGCCAGCACATCCACAAGCGAACGGTACTTTTTTAAAGCCTCCTTCTGTTTGACTCCGAAACGCTGCTCCTCGTCCACGACAAGCAGCCCGAGATCTTTGAACTCCACATCTTTCTGAAGAAGGCGATGTGTTCCGACCACCACATCCACCGCGCCGGAGCGAAGTCTTGCCAGCAGTTCGGACTGTTCTGAACGGGTTTTGAACCGGCTTAGAACGCCGACCCTCACTCCGAACGGCTCGAGTCTCGGTCTGAATGTTTCGTAATGTTGCTCTGCGAGGAGGGTGGTCGGAACAAGCACCGCCACCTGTTTTCCATCGGATATCGCTTTGAATGCCGCCCTCAGTGCGATTTCGGTCTTGCCGAAACCCACGTCGCCGCATATCAACCGGTCCATAGGGCGTTCGGATATCATGTCAGCAAGTACATCTTCGATCGCCTTGACCTGATCAGGTGTTTCTTCATGCTCAAAGCTCGCTTCAAACTCACTGAAAAGATTGTCGGGAGGAGAAAAGGAAAACCCGCTGCGGTGCCTGCGAAGCGCATACAACTCCACGAGCTGACGGGCGATTCTTTTGACCGACTTCTTTGCTTTCGTCTTGACCGTGTTCCAGGACCTTCCGCCGAGCTGATCGAGCTTCGGATCGCGCTCATCGGCCCCTGCATAAAGCTGGAGAACTCCGATGCGGTCAGCCGGAACATACAGCCTGTCGCTTCCGGCATATTCAACAACAACGAAATCGTTCACCCTGCTGTTCACATTCATCGTAAGCAGACCGCCGTAGCGACCGATGCCATGATCTTCATGAACAACGAAATCTCCAGGTTTAATTTGGCTAAATGAAGACCATTTAATACCACTTTCACTCGGCCTGGGACGGAGTGGGGCCCTCCTGCTTTTGGCCCCGAAAATTTCATCCTCGGTGACAACGTATAAACCGATTTCCGGCCAAGTGAATCCCCTGGCAAGATGACCGACGCAAAAATACAATCCCGTTCCTGCCGGGAGATTACACCAGCCGTACACGATCCTCCCGCCGGTCACATTATAATTTTCAAAGATCTCCTGCAGGCGCGAAGCCTGTTTCTCAGTGCGGCTGACCACTACGACGCGGTCGCCGGCCGAAAGCCGGCGGGCGGCCTTCTCCGCCATCGGGGAGAGAGACACCCTGCCCCTTGCTGCGAGCCGAACCTCCAGTTCCTCGCTGTCGCTGGAAAGCCCGGTGACTTCCAGTCTGCAACCGGGGCTTTCCTGGCCCTCCAACGTCAGAGGATCAATTTCGATCTTCTGCAGATCGTTGATCCGCTCATACACATTCGCGGCATCCACCGTGAGGCCATCGGTCTCTGGAAACGGTGACCCCTTTTCGGCGGCCTCCAATCTGAATTTTTCAACATCCGCCCCAAAAGAATCAAGAACACTCGCAGCCGCGCGGCCGAAGCGTCTCGGCTCCAGAGCTATAACAATCCCGTTGCCGGGAAAATAGTCGAAAAGCGTGTCGAGGCTTTCATAAAAATGCCGCAGCCATGCTTCCTGGCCCGGGAATCTTTTAGCCGCCTCATGCGGTTGTGGAAGCCGGCCCATCGATCTCGCACGGCGGAGCCCGGATTCATTCATTATCACCTCGCATGCAGGCAGAATAACGACTTCATCCAGCACTCCGCGGGATCTCTGGCCGACCGGATCAAACCTTCTGATCGATTCTACGCGGTCACCGTTGAATTCGAGCCGCACCGGGAAGCTGTATTGTGGTGAAAACAGATCGATTACGCCGCCCCGGACGGAATAGTCTCCATATTCTTCAACCAGAGGGCACCGTTCATAGCCACAGGCTTCCAGCCGTTCGATCAGCCCGTCCCGGTCGGCTTCTTCACCCGCAGCAAGATAGTCCAGGGCATCTACGAAAGCCTGTTTCGGAAGAGTTTTGAAGCACAGGGCTTCGACCGGTGCAACGACCACTGGTGAATCGTCTTCAATCAACGAAAAAAGCGAACGGATACGCCAGGAAAGAACCCTGCTGTGAGGGCTCAACCCTGCGAGAGGAGTAATATCGTACGGAAGAAACTTCTGGAGATGGGCCGAATGGTCGCATTTGGAGTTTCGGCCTTCGGACATGAAAAAAGAAAGCTCTCTCTCAAGGCGCTCCGCATCTTTTCTTCCCGGTGCAACAACCAGGCATGGGCGGGGGATGTCCTGAAGCACCCGCGATATAAACCACGCCGAAGCTGATCCTGTCAGCCCGTTTATCTCTACTCTTTTTTCACCATCCTCGATCCAGCGCCTTACTGTATCCAGGGGCGGCCGCGAAACATATGTCAAATCAAACCTGCTCCTTAAACCATTTGCCCGTAATACGCAGCCCAGGGCGGCATGCGTCCAGTTCCGCAAGCACTCCCACCGGGAGTGCAATATTGTCCCGCCCGTGTCCTACAGGCAAACCTGAAACCACCGGCACCCCGGAATCAGATGTCACTTCGGCGAACATCTTCCGTATCGCCCCTGCATCCCCACAATCGAGGAACCCGCCTCCCACCAGGCCGGCTATCCTCTTCAGGTGGCCGCCCAGCGCCAGCTGGGTAAGCATCCTGTCGATCCGATACAACTGTTCGCCTCGATCTTCCAGAAATAAAATACATCCGTCCAGCGAGGGCATAAAAGGGGTTCCTGCAAGGTGACATATCATTGTCAGGTTCCCTCCGACAAGAGGGCCTTCGGCGATTCCTTTTCGAATTACGGGCCCTGCAGGGAACACCGAAGGAATCGAAATGCCCTGCAGCAAATCGAGCAACCCGTCCATCGAATCCGTTTCGCTGGATGCACAGTCCCTGATCATCGGACCGTGGAAAACGACAAGCCCCGTTTTATAAAACACCGACAGCAGGAGGGCGGTAATGTCGCTGTACCCGGCGATTATCTTGGGATGAGAGCGTATAATATCAAAGTCAATCCTTCCAAGAAGGCGCATCGTACCGTAGCCCCCCCTGGCGCAGAGAACCGCCTTGACCTCCGGATCCAAGAACATTTCATGCAGATCTTCGAGCCGGCTTCGGTCGTCAGCAGCCAGATATCCGTTTCTTTGATAAAGGTGCCGTCCGCGACGGATGTTAAATCCTCTCTCTGAAATCAATGAAAGTCCGAAAGAGGTTTCATCCTCAGAAATCGGACCGGCAGGGGAAATGACACCTATGGTGTCTCCGGGAAGCAGTCTTCCGGGCAACAGGTTTTTTTTATTTTTTTTTAGATTCAACTTCAAAAGCCGTAATACTTAAAGTTTCGCACTGTTCCGTTGGTAGATTATCATCAAACCCTCGAGCGTCAAAAACTCGTCCACCCTGTGGACGGTTTCCGAAACATCGGATATCAGCGGTGCAAGGCCTCCGGTGGCTACAACCAGGCATTCCTCTCCACCTTCGGCCCACATCCGCCGCACGATTCCATCCACCAGCCCGGCATAGCCGTAAATTATTCCCGCATTCATACACCTGACGGTATCGGTCGCTATAACGCTCTGCGGCTTCTTGAAAATCTCCACCCTGGGCAACTTCGATGCATGTTTAAACAAAGCTTCGCTGGATATGAGAACACCAGGTGCTATCACCCCGCCGATATAAGCCCCGCCGGCTGTCACATAGTCGAAGGTGGTAGCCGTGCCGAAATCGACGACAATCAAAGGCGCCGGGTATTTGCAGAATGCCGCGACGGCGTTGACGATCCTATCCGCCCCGACCTCGTTCGGGTTCTCGTGACAAATCGTGATTCCGGTATCCAGCTCGGGACCTACCAGCATGGGTTCGACCGAGAAATATTTTCCGGCGAATTTGACCACGGTGTTCAGAAAAGGAGGCACCACGCAGGAAACAATCACACCTTCCACCTGCTTCATTTTTAGTCCTGCGCATTGAAACAGGTTGTTGACAAGCACCGCCAGTTCATCGGCAGTCAGCTCCCGTTCGGTTCTAATTCTCCAGTCTGCAATTATACGATTCTCCTCGATGACTCCAAGTACTGTATTTGTA
>DSCZ01000035.1 GCA_011048855.1 Desulfobacteraceae bacterium
CCGTACTTCATCGGAACACACACAACCTCGAACTATGCCCTCGTATCATTCAGGACTCCAAGAGGGCCTACTTGAACTGTGCCCGTTCGGCGAGACGCATTTTCACGGTAAATCATAGATCCCAATTTTCTCCCTCCGCAACACCTCGGGCGCATTCATGTGAGGCGCATAAAAAAAACCCGATTCCTCATCAAAGAGAAACGGGGTTTTACAGTCGTCCATAGCGCCCTCCCTGGCTCCTTGGCCGGTCATGAGCATAGAAGACAAGAAACAAAAGGAGAGTACAACTATTCGCTGTTGATATCAACCCTTGTGAACTAAATTTTTATGAACAGGTATTTTTATCGTGGAATTTCCGGGATTAAGGCAATAGCTCCACGTGAAAAACAACCGGTCGATCGTGATTTCATCTGAAAAAACAGCGAGCGCGGCCTTGAGACAGAGCGCCCGCGGTTTCCCGTCCCGGAGAACCCCGTGCTTTTTCATTCTTTTGTGGCCAATATCTTCATTTTATGGTATTATAATGATTCAGCGAATACTCAGCGTTCGGCAAATCATCTTCGATCTTTCTGGAACCAGCTTGTCGGCAAATGCACCACGCAAACCCGACCCGGACAGAGAGGGCCTTCCGGATGAGCAAACCTGAAAACTATCATATATTGATTGTATATAAAATTATATATGATTTAAAATATCTATATCGCTTGAAAGGTAAATCAAGGTAACCCTTGAGATACAAAGCTGACATTACAGCAGGTTCGTTGAAAGTGATGGAAAGCCGCATGGTCGCTGACCTCTTGCTCCGAGGGGTCGATAGCGCCGGCTGGCGTAAGGCTATATTCGAAGACAATGTACTTCAGGCAAGAAACCCGGCGACAGCCAAACGCCTTTCGAGGTTGATACGTGGTCGGCTGGAGAGGATGGAGCCGGAGCTTTGGCGGTTGTTGAGGGACGGCACAGCCACGGTGGCAGCCCATGCGGCTTTGGCCGCAGCCGTGAAGCACAGCCGCCTTCTGGGGGATTTTCTTGACCTTGTGGTCCGTGAACAGTATCGTCTCTACGGTGTCCGCCTGTCGAACGGCCTGTGGGATGAATATCTGGACGACTGCCGGGGCCGGGATCCGGACATGCCGGCCTGGAACGAGTCGACGAAAAAGCGTCTCCGCTCGTCTGTTTTTCAGATACTGGCACAGGCAGGTTATATCGAAAACACCAGATCCAGAAAGCTCCAGACGGTCCATATTTCCCCTGAGGTGCTCCAATACCTGGAGGAACACAACGAACGCTACGTTCTGCGCTGCATACAGGTAGCTGCGTCATGAGTGATTCACTGACTCAAAGACTGAACGAAATTCTCCCTAAGATTACCTCGAAGGATTTTTTAAGCGGCAAAGGGCTGGGAAACGAGATCGCCTTCTATATTTTCGACTATCCCCCTGAAAAGGAACCCCGGATCCGGGACCATATTAAATTTTTACTCGCCCATATTCCGAAGCATAACCAGGATCTCCGAGTGCGCCATGTCAACCTCTTCGATCTTGTGGTGGATTATTTAAAAGAGCGTAACCTTCTGGACAAGTCTTTACGAAAACAAAAAGAGCAGGGAGACGAAGCGTTGTGGAAGGCGCTCAAGAGCCCTCTAAAAGCAGAGAAGCTCGTGCAAGTCTTTGCCAAAGCCGCCAGGCCGGAGAGTCAGGACCTTGTCCTCGTTTCAGGCGTGGGAAGCGTGTGGCCCCTCGTGCGATCACACTCGCTGTTGAACAACCTCCAGACGGTGATGGGGCAAACCCCGCTCGTAATGTTTTATCCCGGCCACTACGACGGGCAGACCCTGCGGCTTTTCGGAAAGGTCAAGAGCAACCATTACTATCGTGCCTTCAGGCTGATTACTTGAGAGGGAACCGGATGCTTATCAACACCATCTTCAAAAAGGACATCTCCCGCTCGATCAACGGCGTCGTCAAAGCCCATCAACTGGACGAACGCTCCGTGTGGCAGGAACTGGAGGAATTCGTCCTGACAAAAGAGTTGGACAAGCACTTCCATAGATTTCTCTCCGCCTACCTGAACGTTCTCGACAATCCCAAAGATCCCGCGGTCACCGGAAAAATGGGTGTATGGATCTCTGGCTTTTTCGGCTCGGGCAAATCCCACTTCCTTAAAGTCCTTTCCTATCTCCTGGAGAATAAAAAGCACACGTACCAGGGCCGGACGATGCGGGCCGTGGAGTTCTTCGAGACCAAGATCGAAGATGCGATGCTCCTTGGCGACATCAAGCGTGCGGTCGCACCCGATACCGACGTGATCCTCTTCAACATAGACAGCAAAGCCGACAGCAAAACCGGCCGGGAGGCGGTGCTCGCGGTATTCCTTAAAGTGCTGAACGAAAAACAGGGCTATGACGGAGATCACCCTCACATCGCCCACATGGAACGCTACCTGGATCGCCAGGGAAAGCTTGAAGGATTTCATGCGGCCTACCGGGACATCACCGGAACCGAGTGGGTGGATGAGCGGGATGCCTATCAGTTCAACCGCGACCAGGTGATAGAAGCCTTTCAGCGTACCCTCGGCCAGAGCCGGGAATCGGCCGAGAAATGGATCGACAACGCGGAAGGAAATTTTTCCCTCACGGTGGAAAACTTCGCGGGGTGGGTGAAAGAGTATCTCGACGCCAAGGGGCCTCAACACCGCCTGGTATTCCTGGTGGACGAGATCGGCCAGTTCATAGGAACGGACGGCCACCTGATGCTGAATCTTCAGACGGTCGTCGAAGACCTGGGAACCCTGTGTCAAGGGCGGGCATGGGTGATAGTCACGGCCCAGGAAGAAATCGACAAGATTATAGGAGAGCTTCGAAGCGCGGCGAAAAACGATTTCTCGAAGATTCAGGGCCGTTTTCAGACGCGTCTTTCTCTTTCGAGTGCCAACGCGGACGAGGTGATTCAGAAGCGCCTTCTTGAAAAGGACGACTCCGTGGTGGCCGATCTCAAGGCTCTTTTTTCCGAGAAAGGCGATATCCTCCGGCATCAACTGAGCTTTCGTGATTGCGGGATGACCCTCAAGGCTTATGCCGATGCCGATGATTTCGTCAAGAACTACCCTTTCGCCCCCTATCAGTTCAGGCTCCTTCAGAAGATATTCGAAGTCATCAGGAGGGCGGGCGCCACAGGTCTTCACCTTGCAAGAGGCGAGCGGTCCCTGCTCGATGCCTTTCAGACGGCCGGCCGCAATGTGGCTTTGAAAGAAGTGGGGGTACTGGTGCCTCTATACGAGTTCTACCCCTCGATCGAAAGCTTCCTTGACACAACGGTTAAACGCACCATCGAACAGGCCGCGGACAACCCGAGCCTCGAGCCCTTCGATATCAAATTGCTGCAGGTGCTTTTCCTGATACGCTACGTCGAGGAAATGAAGGGAAACGTGGATAACCTGGTGACCCTGTGCCTTGATGAAATCGATGCGGACCGCCTTGCCCTTCGCCAGCACATCGAGAGAAGCCTCCAGCGCCTGGAAAAGGAAACCCTGATCAACCGCAGCGGCGACAACTACTTTTTTCTCACCAATGAGGAAAGGGATGTCAGCCGGGAAATCAAAAACGTGGAGCTGAGCAGCCCCGACGAGGCCAAAATCCTGGGTGAGCTCATATTTGACGATGTGCTTAAAGGTTTGATTAAACATCGTTATACCAGGAACAAAATGGATTTCGCTTTCAACCGGATCTGCGATATGCACCCGATCGGAAGGCGCGTGGAAAATGGGTTGACTGTTTCGGTGATCACCCCTCTTGCCGATGAATACACAATGTATGGGGATCAGAAGTGCGTGCTTGAAAGCAAGAACGACGGGGGGCAGGTCATAATCCGCCTGAAGGACGACAAAAACCTGGGAGATGAACTTCGCGTCTATGCTCAGACCGATAAATACCTGAGAACGAAAAACGACAGCAGCCTGCCTGAAACGACAAGGAGAATCCTTCGTGAAAATGCCGAGGAGAACCGCGAACGGAGGCAGCGCCTCGACATCATGCTCGGGGAAATGCTGACGGAAGCGGACTATTTCGCGGACGGCCAGGGCATTCGGATCAAAGCACCGACACCTGCTGCGTGTTTATCCGATGCACTGGAGTATCTCATCACCAACTCTTTTTCGAAGATGGGCTATCTGAAGTACCTGTCACAGGATCCATTGAAGGAGATCTACGCTGTCCTTCGAACCGGCGACGTGACCCAGTTGACCCTGGCACTCACAATGGAAGAAAACAACCCCCAGGCCCTCGAGGAGCTGCGGAACTATATTGAACTCTGTGACATGAAACATCTCGTTGACGACTACAGTCGTTTCTGCGTGGCTGGTGATTTGTGCCGGGACCAGAAGGGGCACACATTAATAGAGGTTCTCCACAATGCCGGGCTACGCCACGGAAAGCCCAGGAAACTTTTAA
>DSCZ01000411.1 GCA_011048855.1 Desulfobacteraceae bacterium
CATAAAGACATGCCACATAAAAGCTCGCCGACCGGAAGCCTTTTTCTGCCCGCCATCTGAATGGAGCCTATGCGCACCGAACCTTTGCCTGCAGCCACTTCCAGCAAGCCGGAGCCGCAACATGTTATGACGCCGGGCTCAGCCCCGGTTGTACCCTTTACCCGGGAGACGGGCGAAAAAATCTTCAAATCGCGCCCTTCCAGCGTCGTAACCGCACCCGGCACCGGATCAAGGCCCCGTATCAATGCACAGATTTTTTCCGCCGGTTCAGACCAGGAAATTCTTCGAACCGACCTATCTATCTTCGGAGCATAGGTGGCGAGGGAATCGTCCTGGGGCAGTTCACCAAGGATTCCTCCGGCGAGCCCCTCCAGGGTTTTGATGAGAAATCCGGCGGATTTTAATGCGAGCCTGTCGTGAAGTGTGCCGGCGGTATCTGAGGAATCAATTCCAAGCTCTTCCTGCAGCAACACCGGGCCCGTGTCCATCCCTTCATCAAGCCTCATGGCGGTAAGGCCCGTGGTTGTTTCGCCGTTGATCACCACCCAGTTTATCGGCGCCGCTCCCCGGTACTTCGGCAGCAGCGAAGCGTGGAGATTCACCGCACCCAGGGGGGCGGCCTCCAATAAAGGCCTCGTAAGCAACTGGCCGAATGCAACAACCACTATCACATCCGGACTCCGGCCGATAATTTCAGCACGAAATTCAGCATCAGAAACCCGTTCCGGCTGAAGCACATCAAGCCCCAGGGCAGAAGCAACGGACTTTACAGGCGAAGACCCGGGCTTGCGCCCTCTTCCCCTGGGCCTGTCGGGTTGGGTCACCACCGCCACAACCGCATACCCCGAATCGACGAGCGCCTCCAGTGAAGGAACCGCAAAATCAGGAGTCCCCATAAAAACCACCCTCAGCGGACGCTGCTTGCCGAAACTCGTCAAGATTCTGACTCCAGAAGTTTTTTTAAACGTTTCTTGTAGAGAGCTCTTTTCAAACTGCTGAGATGATCGATGAAAAGAACGCCGTTTAAATGATCTATTTCGTGCTGCAGGCAAACAGCGAGCAATTCCTCGACATCGTAAGAGACCGGGTTGCCGTTGCGGTCGATCCCCTTGGCCTCCACATGAAAGTGCCTCTGCACTTCGGCCGAGTAATCTATCACACTCAGGCAGGCCTCTTCATGAACGACCGAGCCTTCGGCGTTCACTATTTCCGGGTTAATGAGAACGGCCGCGTCATGCCCTGGCTCCCGGGGAGAACGGTCGAACACGATCACCCGGGAAAGCGAACCGACCTGGTTGGCCGCCAGTCCGATCCCGGGCGCGCTGTACATGGTTTCCATCATGTTGTCTATCAGGTCCTGAAGGGCTCCGTCGATATTTTCCACCGCAACGGCGGGCTTTTTCAACACCGGGTGAGGATATGTAATTATATCGAGCAACATTATATTCTTCCTTCTTTCTTGATCAAACGAGAAAATCTGCCTGCAGGGTTGAAAGCCGGGCTTTAAGCCGACCCATGACAGGCAGGCGGAACTCCTTTAAAAATTATACCTTCTGATCTTATACACCGCATGTCAAGAAATCAAGCCGCGGAATTCCCAAAAGACGCTTGACTTTTTGCTCCACTTCCTATCAGTTAAGGCCATGAAACGAGCCGTAGATTTTTTATTCGAGATAGGCATGCTGAAACGGACACCTCGAACGGGTTTCCAGTTTCTCGGCACCGGCGCGGAGTCGGTCGCTGACCACTCTTTTCGGACCGCCCTCATAGGTTACACGCTCGGCTGCCTGGCCGAAGGAGCGGATCCTGCCAGGATCGCTCTTATGTGTCTTTTCCACGACCTCCCCGAGGCCCGCACCGCTGACCACAACTACGTGAACAAGCGATATGTCCGCGTGGACGAAGCTCGTGCGCTCGAAGATCAGGTTGAAGGTCTTCCGTTTGGTGATGATATCACCGCGATGTTCAAAGAATTCAACGGATGCGACACGCTGGAAGCCAGGCTTGCCAAGGACGCCGATCAACTTGATTTGATCCTCGAACTGAAGGCGCAGCTCGACTCGGGAAATCCGAATGCAAGCGACTGGCTTACCTATGCCGTTCAAAGGCTCTCTTCGGAAGCCGGCAAGGCTATGGCGGAAGTTATTCTCTCAACCCACAGCACCGATTGGTGGTTCGACAAAGAGACAGACTGGTGGGTCAACGGATCTATCGATTCGAAACGCAGTTGACCCCATGGACCTCCCACCCCTTCAATATTCTTGACTTCAACCGACCGGTGATTAACATTTAAGTCATAAGGATTGACCGATTCAATTGAAAGGTAGTGTCCAAATCATGGCAGGAAAGGATTACTACAAAATATTAGGCATATCAAAAAATGCAACGCCCGAGGAGATTAAAAAAGCCTACCGGAAAATGGCTCTGAAATACCATCCGGACCACAACAAGGAAAATCCGGCGGCTGAAGCCAAATTCAAAGACATCAGCGAAGCCTACGCGGTTCTGAGCAATACTGAAAAGCGCCGGCAATACGACCAGTTCGGCGCAGAGGGCTTCAACAGGCGGTTCTCACAGGAAGATATTTTCCGTGGAGCGGACTTTTCCAGCATTTTCAGAGAATTCGGGTTCGGCGGCGGGGCGCAGAGTATTTTCAGCCAGGTTTTCGGCGGCATGGGAGGCCCGGGGCAGGGGACATTCCGTACCGGCGGACCCGGACGTTTCGGAGGACCGTTCGGCAACATGCACGGTTGCGCCGGCCGCGCAAAAGGGAAAGACCTGTACGCGGAACTCCCGGTCACCCTGGAGGATCTGGCGGCCCCTACATCCAAAACACTGAGCTACTGGGCCAATGGTCGCAGCGAATCGGTTTCCTTGAAAATACCTCCCGGCATCGAGAACGGCAAAAAACTTCGCTTGCCGGGCAAAGGGGAGCCCGGGGCCAATGGTGGGCCGAACGGAGACATGTACGTCGTGGTTAAGGTTCTCGACCATCCGCATTACAAGCGCATCGGCGATGATCTTCACCGCAGGTACACTATTAAATTCTCCGAGGCGGTTCTCGGAACCAATCTCGAAGTCGAGACGATCGACGGGAAAAGGTTCAACCTGAAGATACCCCCCGGAACACAGTGCAACACGAAATTCCGCCTTAGAGGACACGGTCTTCCTCATATGAAAGGGACCGGCAGGGGGGATGCCTACGCGGAAATCGCGGTGGAGGTTCCCGCGAAAGTCAACACCAGGCAGAAGGCCCTGGTAAAATCCCTGGCGGAGTTGGGGCTATAGGGTATGAAGGCCCTTTGTGTGTTCTCGGGTGGCCTTGACAGCATGCTGGCCGCCGGCGTAGTGGCGGCCCAGGGAATTGAAATCCTGCCGGTTTTTTTCGACACACCTTTTTTCGAATCTTCAAAGGCCATCGAGTCGGCAGCCGCTCTGAAGCTGCCGCTTCGCAGGGTCGACATCACCAAACGTCACATCCAGATCGTTAAAGCCCCCCGCCACGGATACGGAGCCGGCATGAACCCGTGCATCGACTGTCATGCATTGATGGCGAGGGTCGCCGGAGAAATGCTCTCCTCTGAAAACGCCGATTTCGTAATAACCGGTGAAGTGCTGGGACAGCGTCCGATGAGTCAAACCAGGCAGGGGCTCGCCCTCGTGGCCTCTGAAAGTGGAATAGAGGGTCTCCTGGTGCGTCCGCTTTCAGCAAAAAACTCCCCCCGACCATCCCGGAGAAGATGGGCTGGATCGAGAGGCATCGTCTGCTCGCTTTTCAGGGAAGATCACGCAAGCCTCAGATCCAAAAGGCCGCCGAGTTTTCAATCACACGCTACCCGGCGCCGGGTGGCGGCTGCCTGCTGACCGAAAAACGCTTCGCCGGCCGTCTGAAGGACCTGATCGAAGACAGGCCCGACCCGTCAAGGGAAGAGCTCGAAATGTTGAAGTTAGGCCGGCACTTCAGGCTGAGTCCGGACTCCAGGCTGGTCGTCGGAAGGAACAAGCGCGAAAACGATGCGCTTGCATCCCTGGCATCTTTCGAGGACAGGGTGCTCGCAGCCGCCGGAATCCCCGGTCCGCTGGCTGTATTGTCCGGAACGCCCGATCAGGGCGAAATGGAAACCGCCCTTGCAATCACGCTTGCCTACAGCGATTCGCAGGACATCGAGAAATGTCCGGTGACCATCTCATACCGGGGGGTGAAAACCGAAGTGCTCACTCCGGTTCTGGACAAGCAGGTCTTTTCAAGCATGTTGATCTGAGGATGCGCGCCGGCGGAAAAAATTTTTAATTTCCAGTGGAGATGAAACCAGCTTATCCGCTCCTGCGGCTTTCAGTTCAGCTTCATCTCGAAGGCCCCACAAAACCCCTACAGCATAAATCCCGGCGGCCCGGGCGGTTTTCATATCCGTCGCACTGTCACCCACATAGATAA
>DSCZ01000178.1 GCA_011048855.1 Desulfobacteraceae bacterium
ACCATATTCTGCCTACGAAAAAAACGGCCCGATATTCAGGTGGTTTGAGTGTCGGGAAGTTTATAAAAACGGTTACATACCAGAAACTTACCACTGAAGCAAACCGGAAGATAGCAGCGGTCACTTCTCGAATATCGCGGCTTGAGGGAATGGAGGGGCATGCCCGGGCGGCGGATGTAAGATTGAAGAAATACTTCCCGGATGAAAAATTTGATTTCCCTGTTTATGAGTATAAATCATGATGGAGTGATCCATGCTTAAAAAGCCGGCTACATTGAAGGATATTGCAGCCCTTGCCGGTGTTTCCGCTACGGCCGTATCGCTGGCGTTGAATAACCAGCCTGGGATCGGTGGCAAAAAACGAGAGCAAATTCTCAAAATAGCCAGTGAGTTGGAATACCGACCTAATTTTCTGGCCAGAAGCATGGTGGGAAAACGTTCCAACACTATCGGCCTGCTGATAAACAACATTTCGGACCCGTTCTATGCTGCAATGGTTCAAAATGCCGAGGAAAGTGCCAGAAAAAACGGCTTGAGCCTCATTGTATGCAATGTCAATGACAATGACAAATTAGAAAAATATTATATTGATGTCCTAATCAGCCAACGAGTGGAGGGAATTATCATCTCGTCGGTGCGGCATAACTCTCCTCATATAGAGAAGCTTGTAAAAGACGGCTTTCCCTTCGTTCTCGCAGGCAGGCGGATTTATGACCGAGAAATTGAGGATAGGATCAATATCGTTGTTTTAGATAATTTCACTGCGGGTTACCAGGCCTTTACACATCTTTACCGGCTCGGTCACGACCGAATTGCTATTCTGACCGGTTCCATGAGTTCTTCCACTAACATCGAAAGGACAAACGGCGCCCTTAAAGCTGCAGAAGATCATGGTCTAAATGTGGATAAAGGCCTTGTTATTGAGTGCGGCAACTCGAAGGAGCGCGCTTTTGATGCGGCTGCGGATCTTCTGAAGGGTGGAAAGGCTCCAACCGCTATATTCGCTGAAGACGATAATATGGCGCTCAGCGCCCGAGAAGCGATTATATCTCAAGGATATGGAATACCCGAAGATATTGCCTTGCTGGGGTTCGATAACATTTATGTCGGTGCCTTGAGCGGAATCGATCTTTCCACGGTGCGGGAAAAGCGCTACGCAATCGCCGAACAAAGCGTGAGCCTGTTGCTCGAAGCCATAAAGAATCGCGATAAGGATTCAGTGCATAAACATTTTGTGCTGGAAACCGACCTGGTCATCCGTAAATCCTGTGGGTTTCATTTGCAGGGATATGTGAGATAGACGAAAAGCATTAATATTTCGGGAAAAACTTCGAAATAATAGGTACCAATAATGGCAATCTATTTAAAGAAAGCTAAAAAGACAAGCCTGGCAGATACGGCGCGGGTGACGGAAACGGTTTCGGAGATTTTGAAGGAGATCCGTCGCGGTGGTGAAGGCAGGGTGCTGGAGCTGGCGAAGAAATTCGACGGATGGCACCGCGCGGATGTACGCATTTCAAAACAGGAAATGGCGGCTCTGATAGATAAAGTTCCGCAGAACCATCGAGAGGATATTCGTTTTGCCTACGAGCAGATACATGGTTTTGCGGTGAAACAGAAGGAGTCCTTTAAGGAATTCGAAACAGAGCTTACCCCGGGCGTGCGATTGGGACAGAAGCTCGTCCCCTGCAGCTGTGTCGGTTGCTATGTTCCCGGCGGTCGCTACGCACATGTCGCCTCCGCCCTCATGAGCGTTGCCACGGCCAAGGCAGCGGGGGTTCCATCCGTGACGGTGTGCACGCCTCCCAGGGGCGAAACAATCAATCCCACGGTGGCTTATGCACTTCATCTGGCAGGGGCCGATACCATCCTTGCTTTGGGAGGGGTTCAGGCTGTGGCCTCTCTGGCCTTCGGGCTTTTTGGCGGAGAAAAAGCGGATATCGTGGTCGGCCCGGGCAATGCTTTCGTGGCGGAAGCCAAGCGGCTGCTGTTCGGGGAGGTGAGTATCGACGTTATCGCAGGCCCGACTGAATCTCTGATTATTGCGGATAAAACGGCCGATGCGACCATGGTGGCGGTGGATTTGGTGAGCCAGGCCGAGCATGGGCTCGATTCTCCTGTATGGCTTATCACGGATTCCCGCGCATTGGGGGAAAGGGTGCTCAGTCTTATGCCGTCGATCATCGAAGATATGCCCAACCCTGATGTGCCCCGCACCTCATGGGACCATTACGGTGAGATTATGCTGTGCGAAGACAGGGAAGAAATGGCAAAAATGAGTGATGATTATGCGGCCGAGCATGTCCAGGTGATGGCGGAAGATCTTGATTGGTGGGTTGAAAGGCTCAGGAATTACGGATCTCTTTTTCTGGGCGAGGAATGTACGGTGAGCTACGGGGATAAAGCCAGCGGCACCAACCATATTCTGCCGACTTTGAAAGCCGCCCGTTATTCCGGCGGGCTCAGCGTGCATAAATTCATGAAAGTCCTTACCTGGCAGAGGATGACAAGGGAGGGAGCAAAGAGCATTGCAGCGGTTACATCCCGTATTTCTCGAATGGAAGGGATGGAAGGGCACGCCCGTGCTGCAGATCTTCGATTAAGAAGATATTTTCCGGATGAAACATTTTCGTTCGAGGTTTATGATCATGAATTTTAATCTTATATGAATTGGTTGCTTTAAAAATAGACAAGGAATACGATAATGGATAAGGATTTAAAGGCGTCGGATATATCAGAAGAGAACCTGGTTTTTACCAAACCTTTCACTCAGCAGGAACCAATACCCGAAGAAGCTATTTCGAGGGCGGTTGAAGTTATGCGCACAGGCAGGCTTCACCGCTATAACACAGTCTCTGGAGAGACATCCGAAGTATCCCTCCTTGAGAAGGAGTTCGCCGAGTATATGGGAGCCCGATACTGTGCGGCATTCAGCTCTTGTGGAAGCTCAATTTACATCGCGCTCAAGAGTGTCGGTGTTCTGGCGGGAGATAAAGTGCTGTGCAATGCGTTTACCCTGGCGCCCGTTCCCGGGGCTATCTCAAATGCGGGTGCTGAAGCTGTACTCGTAGAAATAAAGCAAAATTATACGATAGATTGCCGCGATCTTGAAGCCAAGGCTGAAGCCAGCGGTGCAAAGTTTTTGCTACTTTCCCATATGCGTGGACACATTGCAGACATGGACGAGGTCATGGCGGTGTGTGAACGGCAGGGTTTGATCCTGGTGGAAGATTGCGCGCACACCGCCGGCTGCCACTGGGGGGATGTTCCAACGGGTCGATTCGGCAAAGCAGGATGTTTCAGCACACAAACATACAAACATATGAATTCCGGCGAAGGCGGGCTGTTGATTACCGACGATGACGATACAGCGGCCAAGGCCATCCTGTATTCAGGTTCCTACATGCTTTATGACAGGCATGTTTCCCGGCCGCCGGAGGAGGTATTCGCCCGTTTCAAAAAAATTACCCCGAATTTCAGCTTGCGCATGTCGAATCTTCAAGGCGCCCTTCTGCGCCCGCAGTTACGTATGCTGGATCAGCAGTGTGAACGCTGGAACAGCCGATATAAAGCTGTGGAAAAGGTTCTCCTGGGGCAGGAGCGTATCTATGTGCCGGAGCGCCCCCCAAAGGAGCACTACGTAGGAAGTTCTTTTCAGTTTTCCCTGAAAGAGGTGTCCCGGGAGCAGGTGCAGGAATTCATAGCCGAATGCGGTCATCGGGGGGTGGAGATAAAGTGGTTTGGGTGGAAAGAGCCCAAAGGTTTTACCAGCTCTTATGATAGCTGGCAGTACCTTGGGCGAATCCCCGATCTTCCAAAGACCCGTGAAATCCTTGATAGTATGTGTGATTTTCGTATACCGCTCACGTTTGATGAAGCAGATTGTGAGCTGATCGGAAAAATTATATGTCAGGTAGCTTTGGAGGTTTTTCAACAATAAAATTATATTAATTGATATTATAGTGCAATTAAACAAAGGTTTGCGCAGAAAGCAGGGAATCAGAGGAGACTGTTTATCCTGTCAGCCGGCGTGATGTGTCGTTAACTTTAACATTTAAGGAAGGAGATTCGTCATGAAAAAAACACATCTACTTTTGTTGGTAATGGTTATTGCAGGCCTTATTTTAACACCTTCGTTTGCTTCTGCCAAAACAGTCTTCAAACTCGGGTTTGGAGATCCTATTGATTCGGATCAAGGAGCATTCGCAAAACAATTCAAGTACCTGATGGAAGGCTATACCAACGGAGAAGTTGAAATCCAACTTTTTCCCGGCAGTTCACTGGGAACAGAAACAGAGATGCTGCAGAACACCCGTAGGGGTGCACTGGATATGAGCATGGTAGCCGTCACGAATATGACACCCTTTTCCAAAGAATTGCAGCTTCTAACAATGCCATACGTAATCCAATCTATGAGGGATGCAGTCAATATTA
>DSCZ01000278.1 GCA_011048855.1 Desulfobacteraceae bacterium
CATTGAGATAGTCCAGAATAAAAAACTATCCCTGCAGTTCCGACGATGCCGAAAACGAAACCCAACGGCATTCGTATCGCCAACAGGCACAGGATTGCTGCCGCCACAATCCCCATCTGGATGTACCATTCCATACGGCTAGCCTCTTAATGCACCATTTTAAAACGCCCGTATTTTTTCTCAGTCTCACGAAGTCCGCCGGAGCAAATAGTTGCCGAAAAACGGACACCCCATTTGATTGTTAGGGTAGCGTCTCCGGAAAACTATTTGCACCTGGGATCTTTGTAACGCCTTAATTTGATTTCGAGTTCAAAAATCCAATTTAGAAGTCTACTGCAAAACTTTTCTGCCAGTAACGCGTTCAATAACGCCAAACAACTCTTTCCCTAGTTCAGGATTTCTTTTGAGACTCCAGGTAACTGACGCCTTGGTAAGCTCCTGACGCCATTTTAGAGATTCTTCAGCCGGGAGATCGTACCATTTGATCCCCTTTGCCTCCACATCCGCACGAATTTCTTCCCAGAATTTCTTATCCCACTTCTTGTACCATCCCTCCAGTTCCAGTTGTGCCTCTTCGATTCCAGCCTTAATTTCAGCCGGGAACTCATTGTACGTGCCTTCGTTTATCAAAAAGAAAAAGCCGAAATTCCCACTGGAAGTCGCTGTAAAATAGGGCGCCACTTCCCACAGGTGCATCGCGTAAAGACCGGCGCAACCAGTTAAAATTCCTTCGACAACACCAGTTTGCAAGGCGGGAGGAACTTCGGACATAGGTAAAGTAACAATGCCAGCACCCATTTCTTTCAAAAATACATTGGACGCACCGCCCATACCCCGTATTTTTTTGCCTTTCAAATCTGACAATGTCTTGACGTGCCCCTTACGCATGGCCACAGCGTAATAATGCATCAAAGGAAAATAGCCGATAATACGAACATTCTCGGGGACGGTTTCGCGATTCAGAATATCCAGGGCTCCCCCATGCATAACATCAAAAAATTCATCGATGCTCCAGATCGCCCCAACATCAAAGCTAAGCTCAGGATGTGTACCGCCTTCCTTGATATCCAGCGTAGTGCCAGCTTCGACGGTACCAGCCGAGACAGCGGTCCATATTTCCCTGGGACCTACAAGTTCTCCAGATGGATGAAAACTGAACAAAACACGATTGTTAGTATGCTGTTTGACGAGCTCTATAAATTTCTCGGCTACTACCCACTGACAATCATACTTTCCGGGAACAGTGAATGCCTGCGCCTTTAATCGCCAGACCTTGTCCTTGGCAAAAACTTCATTCGTCATAGGCGAAAACATAAGGGCTGTCATTAATAAAACCATCATTGAACCGATAAGCATTAACTTAAATTCGATTTTCATTGTACGACTCCTTTTTAAATGGTTTAAGTGGATTTTACTTGCTGACATCATTATGCGTGTTTAAACAGCGCCAAGCCGCGATCAACCCAAGTCGAATGATTTTTCAAGAATTTCCCCAGCATCCCAGATGCGGATGCCGAGGGTTTTTTCGTGCTTCATAAGGTTGACCAGGCATATGGGGCATGTGACCACCACATCCCGGCAGACTCCGGCCAGTTCCTTTGCACGTATCGACGAAATCGACCGGCTCAAATCCTGGTAGGCGTATTCCACAGGGCCGCCGCAACAGGCAGTGTCCTTGCCCCTGTTTTCCGGCTCGAGCACCTCGATTCCCAACCGGCTTAAAACGGTCCTGACCGGTTCCACGCATTCCAGTTCACGGGTCATGACACAGGAGTCATGAAGCACCACTTTTTCGGGAATAGAGCCGGCTTCAGGTTTCCGCACCGCGGAATCCGAACCCGCCAGCACTTCCAGGTAATGCCGCACATCGAGATCGAATCCGGGAACATATTGCGGATATACTTTCCGAAGCATAAAGGTGGTATGAGGGTCCACGGTTACCACTGTTTCCGCCCCGGCCGACTTCAACCTGCTGAAAACCGACCTGGCAAGCGGCTTCACCGCTTCTTCCATTCCGAGATCGTAAAGCAGAACCCCGCTGTAAGGCTCCTTTTCATGAAGGTAAGCCGGATATACACCTGCAGCATTCAGAGCAGAAACGATCCCGCGAAGGGCCCCTTCACTGCGGTCCCGGATCTCCCTGGCACTTCGCGCACGAAGGCGAAGCACCGGGTCGGCGACGGCAGCATTCGCTATCTCTGCGATCTTAGAAAGCGCCCTGACCGACAGCATCGGAACAAAAGGTTTCGCCGAAGCCGCCATTTCGGTCGCCTGGACGACATAAGGAAGCATCTGGTACATCCGGGCGGTAAAAAGAACCGTCTTTCCCTCCCGCGGTAGCTCGAGCCCATCCATCCAGCGGTTCCAGTAAACGGTTTTCATCCCCAGCGGATCCCCCGTACGCTCAACATTGCCCCGAATTGTCTTCAAAGCCTGGGATATAAGAATTTTAGAGTTTTGCATGCTTTCCTCCCAAAGCCAGCCGGGCCGAAAGCAGGCGGCGTCCGCGCTGTATCAAATCACAGATATCCAGATCCTGTCCCTTGCTTTTGCACATCACCTCGCATCGCCGGCACTGCAGACAACTGTAAAGGCAATAGGTCAGGGAATCGTCGAAATCGAGCATACCGGTGAGCAGGTATTTAATGATCTGCATACGACCATAAGCAGAAAAACTCTCCACCCCCCCGGAGGACTGGTAAGTCGGGCAGACATCCACGCAAAACCGGCACGCCCGGCATTTGGCAAACTCCCGGATAAGATCATTTCGTTCGGTTTCATCCCCGTTCACAGCCAGCCCTCCAGGTTTCCGCGGTTCAAAATGTTTTCCGGGTCGAAGGCCTTCTTGAGCCGCCTTAAAACATCCGTGTAAATCGGGCCGTATTTTTTTTCGAGAAATCCGGCCCTCTGCGCGGTCAAGCCCCATTCACCTCCGCAACCGCCGTATTTAACATTGAGAGCCTCTGTTTTTTCCCTCATTTCTATCGTTACCGCTTTTTTAACCTCATTTGATATGTCTTTAGTGGGCATAAAGGCATATGCGTGAATAGTGGGGGCGCCGATATGTCCGAAGGAATAAAACTGGTTCCCCTGGTAGCTTTCCAGGTTGAGTATGATTTCTTTCGCATCACGATAGGCTTCCTGGAGTTTGTCGACCCGTGGGGTGATTTCGCTTCCGAACGTCGAACCCAGCCGGTAGACGTAATTGCCTGCCTCGGCCCGGCTGCTCCAGATTTTGCCCCACTCCCCCGGGTCGTTGACAATCCTGGCTTCTATAGGATTTGATTTTTCCAGGAACTTCAAAAACATCTCGGCTTTTTCCCTGCAGCCCGCCTTTGTCGACGAATGCATGCTCATCATGGCAACAGCCCCGCCGTGGGGGGAAAGACCCACAGCCTCGTAGCCGATTTTGCATGCCATCTCATCCAGGTATTCGAAGAACAGCGGGGTCGGCACGCCCTCCCGGTACATCGCCATCACGGTGTCCAGGATTTCCTCGGTGCTGTTGTAATACGCGACGATGTTTTCCGTCTCAGGCCTCGGAATCAACCGCATCCGAATACGCGTTATCACGCAAAGGAGTCCCTCTGAACCAACCAGGAACTTCGTCACCTCGATACCGGCAGGTTTGCGGGTGGATTCAGTGCCCGTCTGTAAAACCTCCCCGGTCGGAAGCACCACCTCCAGCCCCAGCACATAATCCCCGGGCTTTCCAATGCTTGCATCCACCGCATGGGCACTGGTATTTACCGAAACCGCCCCCCCGATGGTGGCCACCGGCTCGCTGCCGGGGAAGGCGGGAAGCAAAGCATTGTGCGGAGCCAGCGCTTTTCTGAGATTCGCAATGTGCATCCCCGGACCCACTTCGAAGTAACCCCGCTCCGGGTATATGTTCAAATCCTGCATGCGGCCCATATCAAGCACGATCCCATTGGTCTTCGGACGTCCCAGCCCTACAAGCGAGGTACCCGAACCGTGAATATGAACCGGAATCTTTCTGGAGTTTGCATAGGCAAGCACTCCGGAAACCTCCGCACTGTCCGCAGGCCTTGCCACCGCATAGGGCATGTGATGGGGTTCCACCTCCCAGGGCATCGTGTCCTTCGCATAGGCCAGGGCCGTCGGCCGGTCCGAAAAAGCGTTTTCCTCTCCCACAATTTTTTTCAGATCCCTGTTCAACTGCTTCAGGTCAATATCCATTCATCCTTCCTCCGCTTCAAGTATCGCTCAAGTCATTTTCAGACGTCGGGTCATAAAGAATTGACGGGTTTCCGGCCCGAGTAAACACAGAAATTATAGTGCTTGAAAAAACAATCCACATCTTCAAACCCGGCTTCCCGCAACCACCCCAGCTGTTGGTCAAGGGTGGCAGGGCGATCGCAGGCCATACGCTCGTAAATGACCGAAAGCTCGCTGTTTCCAATGTCGG
>DSCZ01000554.1 GCA_011048855.1 Desulfobacteraceae bacterium
ATATTGGCTCGGTCTACGAACAGGTCCGGGTTATCGTCGAAGGCGTACGGTCGAAAGGAGACCGATTCATCCTTGAAACATCCATGGATCTAAAACCCGGAACAGCCTCCTCGGAACTGGAAGTGACCCGTGAAGAGATCCGGCAGGCCCTGAATATCGTTCCCCGGCCGGTGCTCGACTGCCTGAAGGCCGCAGCTCAAAACATTGCAAAATTTCACCGGGCACAGAAACCGCCGGAGATGACGTCCATGGAGGTTAGTCCCGGCATTCTGGCGGGCAGGCTCACCAGGCCGCTGGAAAGTGTCGGTTGTTATATCCCCGGCGGCCGGGCCGCCTATCCCAGCACCCTGCTGATGACTGTGATCCCGGCCCGTGAAGCCGGTGTTGACCGGATCACGGTGGTCACCCCGCCCGGGCCTGACATGACTGTAAATCCGTTGGTACTGGCCGCCGCGCACATCGCCGGCTGCCACAGGGTATTCAAAGTGGGAGGCCCCTGGGCAGTGGCCGCCCTGGCTTTCGGCACAGCCACCATACCCAGGGTCGATAAAATCGTAGGCCCCGGCAACAAATACGTTACCGCCGCCAAGATGCTGGTATATGGACGGGTCGATATAGATTCACCGGCCGGTCCCAGTGAGTCGTTGATCCTGGCCGACCACACGGCAAGGGCCGGGCTGGCGGCATTTGATTTTCTTTCCCAGGCTGAACACGATCCTGATTCAGCCGCGATCCTTGTAACCACGTCCCAAGAACTTGCCGTTGAAGTCTGCGACATCATTTCAGCGGAATTCGATACGCTTCCAAGAAAAGAGATCCTGGCGGAGTCGCTGTCCCGACATTCACGGATACTGCTTGCCGGGGACATGGAGGAAGCCGTTTCATTCGCCAACGCCTATGCACCCGAACACCTACAGATCTGCACCGAAGAACCTTTTGCGACCCTTGGCCGCATCCGGCACGCGGGATCGATATTCCTGGGCCCCTATTCACCGGTGGCTGCAGGTGATTATGCATCCGGAACGAATCATGTGCTTCCGACTGGGCGCTGTGCAAGGATGTTTTCCGGCCTTTCGGTGGACGACTTCATAAAGAAGCCTACGTTCCAGCTTTTGAGCCGGGCCGGCCTGGCATCGATATCGGGGACGATCTCCACGCTGGCCGAAGAGGAAGGTCTGCCGCTTCATGCAAGATCGGTGAGATCGAGATTCGAATAAACGGCGACTGATATGCTATCGGAATTGGTTTGTTAAACCTATTTTTGTTTAAAATCCCATGACAGGAGGAGAAAAATGACGGACATCAAAGGGTACAACATGCCGGACGGTCTTTACTATCACAAGGACCACGCCTGGGCGCGGATAGACGGCACCAAGGTCACCGTCGGGATGAACGATTTTTTCCAGAAAGAAGCAGGCGACATAGTGTTCATCGATCTGCCGGAAGAAGAAGATGAAGTGAGCCAGGGGGAAGTTTGCGGGAAAATCCAGTCCAGGAAATGGATAGGAAAACTCGTGGCGCCGGTTTCCGGAGAAATCATCGAAATAAACGAAGAACTCGAAGAAGACACCTCGTTGATCAACTCCGATCCCTACGGCGAAGGCTGGATTCTCGTGATCGAAGCCACCGATCTCGAAAATGAGCTTAAAAACCTGATGCAGGGAGAAGCCCTCACCGAATTCATCGAAGCCGAACACAGAAGAGCGGAAGAAGAACGCGCAAAGGAATGAGCGGAGGTCCGAAGATTGTGACCGAAAGCTGGCGACTCTTCAAAAACGCCGATAGACAGTTTTCAACCGCCGAAGGACTGGCCGTGGACGACATGCTCCCGCGCTCCGTCGAATTCCACCTCTCCTCCCCGATCCTCAACCTGTATACCTTTACACCTTCGGCCATCGTTGGAAAGTACCAGGACATAGAGGCCGCACTCAAACTGGATCGCTGCGAAGCGCGGGGAATCGAATACAACCGCCGCAGCACGGGCGGAGGAACGGTTATCATGGGGCCGACGGTGCTTGCACTCGGCCTCGGCATTAACGTCGATCACCCGGGCCTCAAGAAAGGCGTGGGGGGAGTGTTTGAATCTCTGAGCCTGGCCTTGATTCGGGCACTCCGGTCTCTTGGCATAACAAGCCGGTTCCAACCTAAAAACGACATTGAAGTCGAAGGGAAAAAAATCGCCGGACTGTCGGCATCAGCCGAAACCCCCTCCGGCATTCTTTTCCATACAAGCCTGCTGGTGGATTTCGATGTGCCGCTTATGCTTGATATCATGCACACACCCCTTATCAAGGTCCGCGACAAGGGTTACAACTGCTTCAGTGCCCGCATGACCACGATCAACGGGGAAACCGGAAGAGCTTTTTCAGTGGTCGAGGTGGCCGATGCGGTGGAGAGCGGTTTCAGAGACGAATTCGGAGTCACCTTCGACCAGGACAGCCCCGATGCGTGGGAAAAATCCACCATCGACGATCTGATCAAGAGCAGGTATCTCTCCCGCGAATGGATTTTTTCCCACAAGCATCCCCGCACCCGGATGGGCGTGGGCATGTTGAAGACAAAGGCCGGATTGATCGAACTCTATGCGACCCTGTCAGGGGGAGCGATAGAAAATGTGATCATCACCGGTGATTTCTTTTCAACGCCTGAAAAAATTCACCGGCTGGAAAACGCTCTCAAATGGTCCTCGGCCCAGCCGGAACACATCGAGAAAAACCTGGCCTCGGTATGGGAAAAGGACATGATCCACCGCCTCGAAATGAACGAACTTGTGGAGGCCGTGCTTCTGGCCAAGAAAAACCAGGTCCGTTTGTAACACAAAGCAATCGAGATGGAGACACTGAGACACCATGCGTCAAGAAAATGAAAGCCGTGTACAAAGCCCCGAAGTCGCCAAAATCAGCACTGCCAGCGCGATAAGCCTCGGACTCGTTCGCGGTCGTATGTACCGTGGGGCGGTCAATCGCTGCGTGAACCTGCTGGCACATCATCCGGAAGGCTGTGCGGCCAACTGTGCATACTGCGGCCTCGCCCGTCGGCGTCCCGGTTCATACAGCGAGAAAAGTTTCATTCACGTGGCCTGGCCCGTTTTTTCCATGGATGAGATAATTGATGCAATCAATCAGGCCCCGGCTTATCTCCAGAGAACGTGCATTTCCATGATAACAAATGGAAAATGCCGGGCAGCGACAATCGCCATGACCCAAGGGCTTGCGCGGGAAACCCCGCTGCCCATTTCCGTACTGTTGAGCCCTACGATCCTCAAAAAGGGGGACCTGCAAGCGATTAAAGACGCAGGTGCGGACAAAGTGGGGATTGCGGTGGATCTCGCGACCGAAGAGCTTTTCGACCGTTACCGGGGAGCCGGTGTGCATGGCCCTCACACCTGGGGCGGTTACTGGGACTGCATCGAAAATTCGCTGAAAATTTTTGGTTCACTGGATGTGGGCGCCCACCTTATGGTGGGCATGGGCGAAACCGAAAAGGAGATGACCGCTATGATGGACCGTTTGTGGAAAATGGGCGTCGCCAGTCACCTGTTCAGTTTTTTCGCCGAAGAAAACTCCGCATTGAGCGACCGCCCCCAGCCCGATTGGCCGGTCTACCTTCGGGTTCAAACGGCACGATACCTTATTGAGGAAGATTTAAGCACTTACGACAAAATGGCTTTCGATGAACTCGGACGAATATGCGATTTCGGCTGTAACGAGGAGACTCTCAGGAACGTCATCGAGTCTGGGGAACCTTTCATGACCACCGGTTGTCTCGGACCCGGCGGCCGTGTCGCATGCAACCGTCCGTTCGGGAACTGCCTGCCCGGAGAAAAGCAGTGGAATTATCCCTATCCCCCGAATGAAAGAGAAATGGGATTAATCCGGGAGGCTTTTGAAAAAGTAACCTGATCAACAACGGTCACTGATTTGTAGTACACCTTGTTTATGCCCTTTTCTCACGCCGGACGGACGCCTGCGTCAGCACTTACACCTCATTTCCGAATGAGTTGTTGGACCTTGGTTTTTCAGTAAGTTTTCCAGTTACAAATCGGTGCAGAATACTGGATATAAGCGTTTGATAAGGGATACCATCTTCAGCAGCCAAAGTGCGAATCTCTTCAAGTACCATGGACGAAACCCGGATATTGACTCTCTTATCCTTCCTTAAAGTCTGTCGCGCATAGTCTTTGTGTTTTTCAATTTCTTGTTTCAGGTTTTTTACAGACTTCCATTCACCTCGTTCATAACTCTCAAGAAGTTTCTTTTCTTCCCTATCAAGTTTGATATCATCCATAGTTAAACTCCCTAATAGTATCGAGTCGCTTTTCGACTCGGAATGATCGTTTTTAAAAACTTGTATGTTTCATCCTCAACAAATGGAACCAAATAAACATAGCTCTCGATTTTGACAATCAATACATGTTGATTTGGAT